>JAIYEB010000339.1 GCA_027487195.1 Hyphomicrobiales bacterium
ACGCCGGCGGGTGCAAGAATTGGCATCATCGCGTCGAGGAGATGAAACTCCGACTGGTGGGCGGTGGTTGAGCTCTCGGCGGTATGATCATCGCCCATGAGCGCAATGACGCCGCCATGCTTCGATGTGCCGGCAAAGTTGGCGTGGCGGAACACATCGCCGGACCGGTCAACGCCTGGTCCCTTGCCATACCAGACAGCAAACACGCCATCGTGCTTGCCGTCGCCGCGCATTTCAGCCTGCTGGGTGCCCCAGATCGCCGTTGCCGCCAGATCTTCGTTGAGGCCTGGATGAAATACGACATTTGCCGCCTTTAGCGGCTTGGCTGCGCGTGAAAACTGCTGATCAAGCCCGCCAAGCGGCGATCCACGGTAGCCCGACACGTAGCCAGCTGTGTCCAGTCCGGCAGCGGCATCGCGCATGCGCTGCATCAGGCACAGGCGTACCAGCGCCTGCGTGCCCGACGTGAAGATCCGCGTCTTCGACAGGTCATAGCGATCATCAAGAGCAACGGCTTTAACGGGCATGCTGGACCTCCCTGAGGGCCGGCCCTTGACGGGCCTTCGCGCCAAGTCTGACGTATTCCCGCCCGGTTGTCTCCGGGTCTGATGGCCATGATAGGTCAGTCTTGCTGACCTTTCAAGGTGCGGCCTGAAACGCGTTCTTGTTCGTGTTGTTCCGGGGCGTAAGTGTCCTGCCGCATTCTCTGTTGCGCGCGGATGAGCTTCAGGTTCAGTATCGCTACCACGCTCCTGCGCCTGCTGCCCGTCAGGAAAGTTCGCTGCAACGAATGGCGGCCGCAGCCTCACGAAGGTCCTGGTACCGGGTAAATCCATGCGGGCTGCAACACCTCTCATCGCCCTCGAAGCCGTTGTCTTCGATACCGAGACAACGGGTCTTGATCCGTCCTCGGCTCGAATGCTCCAGATCGGAGCTTGCGTCATTGCAGAGGGCGACATGCGCGAAGAGCGCTTTGCCACGCTGATCGATCCCGGCGTCGCCATCCCTCCAGCAACGACAGCCATTCACGGAATCCGCGACGCAGATGTTGCTAGTCAGCCAAAGTTTCACGATGCCTTTGCAGCGTTTGAGGCGTTTCGCGCCGGTCGGGTCGTGATTGGCCATACGATTGGCTTTGACCTTGCCATGTTAAAGCGCGAGTGCGGGCTTGCCGGTCTTGCCTTCACCGCCCCGCCTGCGCTGGATACGCGCCTTCTGGCCGAGATCGCGTTTCCGCGCCTGGCTGGCTACACGCTGGAAAAGCTTGCGGCACATCTTGGCATCGAGACGTCCGGGTTCGCGCGCCATGATGCATCAGGCGATGCCGGGCTGACCGCTGCGGTCTTTCTGGCCCTTGAGCCGCATCTGCGCGCGCGCGGCATCCGCACGCTTGGTGAGGCGGATCAGGCCTGTCGCAACCTGTCTGCGGTCGCAACCGATCAGGTCAGGGCCGGCTGGATCGAGCCAAGCGCGCGCTCAAGCGATGAGGCAATGGCCCGGATCGATCCCTATCCGTTTCGCCACAGGATCGGCGATGTCGCCACATCAACGCCGATCATGCTCCAGCCGGATCAGACGCTTCATGACGCCATGCGCATCATGAGCGAAAAGCGGATCTCGTCGGTTTTTGTTGGCATGCCAGGTCAGAAGGCTGCCGAGATCGGCATTCTGACCGAGCGTGATGTGCTGCGAACGCTTTCGGCGCGCCCGGATGCGTTCACGGACAGGATTGGAGCCTTGGCCAGCCGCCCGCTCGCCAGCGTCCCGCAGGATGCCTTTGTTTACCGCGCCATCGGGCGCATGGCGCGCCTTGGTGTGCGCCATCTTGCCGTCGTGTCAGAGGATGGACGTCTTGTCGGCGCGCTGTCCCAACGCGACCTCCTGCGGCTCAGGGCTGGCGATGCTGCGGCCATGGGCGACAGTGTTGATGCGGCAACCTCTGTCGCTGGGCTTGCTGCGGGGTTTGCGCGCGTGCCTGCAACCGCACGCTCTCTTCTGGACGAGGGTGTTTCTGCCTCGCTGATTGCGGCCATGGTCAGTCGCGAGATTGGCGCAATGACACGCCGCGCTGCGGAGCTTTCAGCCCTGAAGCTTGAGGCTGCCGGGCTTGGACCTGCACCCAGCCCCTATGCAGTTCTGATCCTCGGGTCAGGCGGGCGTGGCGAAAGCCTGCTTGCGCCGGATCAGGACAATGCGCTGGTTTGGGCTGAAGATGTTCCGGAAGCTGAGGCGTGGTTTGCCCGCTTTGGCGCGGAGATGGCGACACTCCTTGATCAGGCCGGCATTCCCCTGTGCAAGGGCGGTGTCATGGCACGCGAGCCGGCGTTTCGCGGTTCGCTTCAGGATTGGCGGCGCCGGATTGAAGGTTGGGCCATGCGCAACCGGCCTGAAGACCTCCTGGCCGTTGACATCTTCTATGATTTTCGCGTTGTCGCAGGCGACGGACACCTCGCAGCCGATCTTGCCGACATGGCTTTTGATGTGGCCGCGCGCGCGCCGCTCCTGGCAAAACTCCTCGCTGGCGAGGTTGAGAACTACAAGCCGCCGCTGACCCTGTTTGGTGGACTTCATGCGGAGAATGGCAGGATCGACCTGAAGAAGGGTGGGCTCTTTCCAATCGTCGCCGCGGCACGCTGCCTGTCACTCGTTCACGGTGTGCGTGCGCGCGGAACGGTCGAGCGGCTTCAGGCGCTGGGCACTGCGGGCGTCGGATCCTCGGCGGATTTCGACATGCTGATCCGGGCCCATGGTTTGATCATCGGCCTTCTGCTGGAGCAACAGCTCAAGGATATTGCGGCAGGCGCCCCACCAAGCAACACTGTTCAGCTGTCCACACTTGGCAAGGCTCGAACGCGCGATCTGACCGAGACGGTGTCGCGCTTGCGAACAGTCGGGACGCTCGTCAAGGACGCGATGTTCAAGGGCTGAAGGCGCTTCTGAACGCATCTTCTGCTCGGCTCGCGGTGGTCAGATCCTGATCCCGGCCCGGGTTCAGCTCAGGCACAAGGGGCCGCCGGGCATGGACAGGATCAGAGCCATGGCTCCGGTGGCGGCAATGACCAGCCCGACCGTGCGGCGCATGGCTGGCCCGTTTGCCAGCGTCTTCAGTTGAGACAAGCCAAGGCTGACGGCTGTCACGGTGGCAACGGTTCCCGCGGCAAAACCAAGCATGGTCAAGGCCCCACCCGCAGCACTGCCGGTCAGCATCGCGGCAAAAAGCGCCCCGTAGACCATCGGGCAGGGCAGAAAGCCCCAGACCACACCGCTCGCGAATGCTCCGCCCCGAGGTGCCAGCTCACCTGCAGGCGACAGCGCGCGCATGATGGGGAGCGAAAGCCGGTCCATGCCGGACAGCGCTGGTGCTAGCCCCGCAACCGATGCGCCGATGAACACAAGCGTGGCTGCCGACGCCCATTGCAGAACACGAAACATCAAGGCCTGATCAAGCGCGCCATAGACGGCTGTCCCGAACCAGCCAACCGCCGCCCCGGCGGCAACATAGGCTGACGCCTTGCCAAGTTGTGCCAGCAGCAGGACACGCGCGCGCCCGGCTGCGCCACGGCCTGGATCAAACAGAAACATCAGTGTGGAGGCGATGCCCGAGCACATGCCGGCACAATGCAGGCTTGCACCGAGGCCCAGCACAAGGCCACTCGTCAGCGCAAAGACAAGCTGCGCAGTCATGGCTTTTCCTTCACAGGCTCCTCGTCGTCGTCCTGCAGCGCACGCCAGGCCGCGCCCTCAAGGTCATCATACTGGCCAGACTTCAGCGACCAGACAAAGCCAACAAGGCCGGCAAGACCCAGCAAGAGAGCGAGGGGCACGAGATAGACCAGAACGTTCATGGGCGGGCATCCTTCTCTGGCGTGGCAGCTCGCAAGGCGTTCAGTGTGACAAGAACCGATGAGCCGGACATGGCCAGGGCTGCGACGAGCGGGGTGGCCCAGCCGGCAATCGCAATGGGGACTGCGATGGCGTTGTAGGCGACCGCGAGCCACAGATTCTCGGCCATCGTGCGCCGGGCGATGCGCGCAATCGAGACCGCGTCAGCAACCGGACGCAGCGAAGCGCCAAGAAAGACGCCGTCGGCATGGGCCTGCGTCAGGTCGGCGCCGGAGATCGGCGACAGTGACACATGCGCTGCGGCCAGCGC
>JAIYEB010000425.1 GCA_027487195.1 Hyphomicrobiales bacterium
ACGCGTGCCAGAATGCCGTTGAATTGCCCCGGGCGGATTGTGCCCTGCTTGGGCAGGTTGATGTCGAGGGATGACAGAACCTCGCGCAGGCCATGGAGCTTTTCCACGGTCGGGCTTTCATGGACGCGGTAGATCAGCGGCGTCCGCTTGTCCTCGCAAACCTCAGCCGCCGCAACGTTGGCGCGGATCATGAATTCTTCGATCAAGCGATGGGCCGCGAGCCGCTCTGGCACCAGAACGCGATCCACACTGCCGTCTTGTTTCAACAAAATCTTGCGCTCGGGCAGGTCGAGTTCAAGCGGGCCGCGCTCGTCCCGGGCAATCTGCAGGGCGTTATAGGCTGCCCAGAGCGGACGCAGGACCGGCACCAGCAAAGGCTCGGTCACGTCATCTGTCTGGCCATCGATTGCTGCCTGCGCCTGCTGGTAGCTCAGCTTTGCAGCCGAGCGCATCATGATCCGGTGAAAGCTCTTGTCGCGGGTGCGGCCAACAGCATCAATCACAAGGCGCAGCGCAATGGCCGGGCGGTCGACGCCCGGCTTCAGCGAGCACAACTCGTTTGACAATTGCTCAGGCAGCATCGGGACAACCCGGTCCGGAAAGTAGACCGAGTTTCCACGCAGGACCGCTTCATGGTCGAGCGCGCTGCCGGAGCGCACATAGGCCGCAACGTCTGCGATGGCGACATGGACAATGAAGCCGCCGGGATTGGCATCGCTTGTGTCGGGGGCAGCATGCACAGCGTCGTCGTGATCCTTGGCATCCGCGGGGTCGATGGTGAGAAGCGGCAGACTGCGCCAGTCCTCGCGACCTTCAAGCGACAGCGGTTTTGCGCGGTCCGCGTCTCGCAGAACAGCGTCCGGGAAGCGGTGCGGGATCGAATGGCTGATCAGGGCCAGTTCGCTGACAGCCTTTTCGGTGCCGAGTGTGCCAAATCGTTCGGTGACACGGGCAAGCGCTTCACCGTGGCGGCCCATCGACAGAATATCGAAGCCAACGATCTCGCCTTCGCCGGCCTGTTTCGTGTCGGCTTCGCGCACGCGCCACGACCTGCCAATGTCGCGCTTGTCGATGGTGTCGATCTGACCACCCAAAGGCCCCAGGCGGAAAATGCCAACCCCGACGGTCTTTTGCCGATCGACGCGGCGCACCATGCGGCCAATAAAGCGCGGCCCTCCGGTTTCGCTGCGCCGTGCGGGCTTCAGCTTGGCCATGATGTGGTCGCCAAGCGCAGGGGCGGGACCCTGGATCGCGCGCGTGCTCAGCAGCACTTCCGGTATGTCAGTCCCATCATCATGCCAGTCCAACGGGACGGCAATCAAATCGCCGTCGGCATCGATGCGGCGCACTTCCAGCACCACAAGTTCCGGTCCTGTCAGTTTGCGAATGCCGCGCGCCACTTTTTTAGCGGGACTTCGGCGCTTTGGCAGCGGCCTTTGCAGAGGGCTTGGCCGAAGATTTGGCAGCCGACTTCGCAGGCGCCTTTGCTGCGGCGCGTTTGGGTGCGCCGCGGGCTGGCTTTGGTGCAGGTCCCGAAGCGCGCTTGGCCTCGATCAGCTTCACCGCCTCATCAAGCGTGAGGGCCGCCTTGTCGGTGGTCTTGGGAAGCGTGGCGTTGATGCCGGAATGGCTGACATACGCGCCATACTTGCCATCGCGAAGTTCAATGGCGCCGCCAAGCGTTGGATGATCGCCAACAATCGTTGCCGCCGCAGCTCCGCGTCCAAAGCGCGAGCGTGGGCCGCCGGCAATCTTCTCGGCAATGAGATCAACCGCGCGGTTGATACCAACCTCATAGACATCCTGCACGTTTGGCAGGTTCACGTAGGTCTTTTCGTGCTGAATGTAGGGTCCGAAGCGCCCGATATTGGCCAGGATGGGCTGGCCGCTTTCTGGATGCTTGCCGATGGTGCGCGGCAAGGACAGGAGCTTCAGCGCGGTCGTCAGGTCGAGCTCCGACGGCGCAACGCCCTTGGGCAGCGTGGCGCGTTTTGGCTTTTCGCCTTCGCCCAACTGCACATAGGGGCCAAAGCGTCCGTCGCGCAGCGTGACCATTTCGCCGCTTTCAGGGTCGGGGCCGATCTTGCGCACGCCGGGTTCAGAACCAGCCTCGCCCTGGGGAGCATCCGGGTTCGGCGCACCAAACGGGCGCGTATACTTGCACTCGGGATAGTTCGAGCAGCCGACAAAGGCCCCGAACTTGCCAAGCCTGAGCGACAGCTTGCCGTCCGCGCAGGACGGGCACTTGCGTGGATCGCCGCCATCGGCCGGTGTCGGGAACACGTGCGGCGCCAGAGCCTCGTCGATGGCGCTGATGACGTCGCCGATCTTCAGGTCTTTTGTGGCGGCAATGTTGGCGTTGAAATCTTTCCAGAACGCCTCAAGCAGTGTCTTCCAGTCGAGTTCACCGGCAGAGACCTGGTCCAGCTGTTCTTCCAGACCGGCCGTGAAGTTATACTCGACGTAGCGTTCGAAATAGCGCTCCAGGAAGGTCGTGACGAGACGGCCCTTGTCCTCGGCGTAAAGGCGCTTCTTGTCGATCTTCACATATTCACGCTCGCGCAAAACGGCGAGCGTGGCAGCGTAGGTTGAGGGGCGCCCGATCCCGAGTTCTTCCATGCGCTTGACGAGCGAGGCTTCCGAGAAGCGCGGCGGCGGCTCGGTAAAATGCTGGCTGCCATTGGCGCCGAGCAGAACGAGGTTGTCGCTTGCAGACATGGCCGGCAGGCGCTTGTCCTCTTCGCTCTCGGGGTCATCCTCGCCTTCCTGATAGAGCTTGAGGAAGCCATCGAAGGTGACAACTGTGCCAACGGCACGAAGGTCCGCAGTCCGCGGGCCCGAGCCTGCGATGATATCGACAGTGGTGCGCTCGAGGACGGCTGACTCCATCTGGCTTGCAACCGTGCGTGTCCAGATCAGATCGTAGAGATCGGCCTGTTCACGATCGAGATGCGCCTTGAGGTCGCGCGGCTTTCGAAACATGTCGGTCGGCCGGATCGCCTCGTGGGCTTCCTGAGCGTTCTTTGCCTTGGTTTTGTATGCGCGGGGCACGTCGGGCAGATAGCCGGCGCCGTAGTCGCTAGAGATCAGGCGGCGGGCAGCGGCAACGGCTTCGCCGGCGATCTGGACGCCATCAGTTCGCATGTAGGTGATGAGGCCAACGGTCTCGCCGCCAACATCAATCCCCTCATAGAGGCGCTGGGCAATCTGCATGGTGCGGGCAGGCGACAGACCGAGCTTTCGCGACGCTTCCTGTTGCAAGGTCGACGTGGTGAAAGGCGGCGCGGGATTGCGTCTGACGGGCTTTGCCTCAACAGCAGCCACGCGATACTTCGCCGCTTTCAGAAGGCCTTCGAGATCTCTCGCCTCAACGCCTGTCTTGACATCAAGCCGTCCGAGCTTCTTGCCATCGACCCCGACGAGGCGCGCTTCAAAGGCCTCGCCGCGTGGCGTCGCAAGCTTTGTCAGCAGTGACCAGTATTCCTGGGCAACGAACGCCTCGATCTCGGCCTCGCGTTGGCACACCAGCCGCAAGGCCACGGACTGCACACGCCCGGCCGAACGCGCGCCCGGGAGTTTGCGCCAGAGCACGGGGGACAGTGTAAAGCCCACGAGATAATCAAGCGCACGGCGCGCCAGATAGGCCTCGACAAGCGGCGCATCAATCTCGCGCGGCTGCGCCATGGCCTCGGTGACGGCCTGCTTGGTGATGGCGTTGAAAACAACGCGCTCGATCTTCACATCTTTCAGAACGCGCTTCTGCTTCAGGACCTCCAGCACGTGCCAGGAGATGGCCTCACCTTCGCGGTCAGGGTCGGTGGCAAGCACAAGCTTGTTGGCCCCACGCACCGCCTTGGCGATGTCCTGGAGGCGCTTCTCGGACTTGCCATCGACCTCCCAAAGCATCTCGAAGCCCTTTTCGGGATCCACAGAGCCGTCTTTGGCTGGCAGATCGCGAACATGGCCGAAGGAAGCAAGGACCTGATAGTCCGAGCCGAGGTACTTGTTGATGGTCTTGGCTTTCGCCGGACTCTCGACGACGACAACCGTCATGTGCACACAGCGTAAGAGTTTGGGAGGCTGCAACCCGGTGTCGGGCCGCTCATCGGGGCCGGAACATGGTGAAGCAGCGCCTCACTGTCAAATCCCCGTTCGCTGACGGTTCGTCGCGGGTATCGGAAAACACAATCTCAGGTTGAATTTTCATTGATATTCGCTCATATCAAATGGCGAGTGAATGTGACGATTGCTACCGGAGATTGAGTTGACCGGCGAATCCGACAGTTCCAAGGCCAGCGCCGCAGATACAGCTGCTTATATCTCCGCAATCCTTGGCGGGCTTCGTGAAAGCGCTGAGCGCGCGCAGCTTGGCGATCTCGCCTACTTTCTGTCGATGGCCCAAGCTGAGGCCAAAGAGCAGGAAAACCGCGCCGAAAAGCCGCCTGAGGTTGCGCAGATAAAAGCCCCACAGACCTGACGCAGGGCTTCGGGCGAACGTCAGGCCTTGTCAGAATTCAACTGATGCCTGGTCTCTTCCTCAGCGAGAGAAATCAGCCAGCTCAGGGATCTGGCGTTGATCGATTCGGCCATCGAACGGCAAACCGCGAGAAGTGCGAGTGTTCGGGGTGCGTCAAACGGCGTGCGTGAGTGGTCCAATCGCAACTGGCTAGGTGACATTTTCGGCAGCCTCCAGTTTTTTTACGTGGCGATGAGACAGACTTTGGCAAAGTGCAGTTGAACTGCTAGCTTTCTTTTGCGGGAAATTTGACCCGTCATTCCTGACGCTTGACACCCATCCATTTCAAGAAAGTGTAGTCTCACATGCTAGAGCGAATTTTCGAAGACATCACCGAAGCAACATCCGGAATCCGTACGATTGAGGATTCGTCTGTAGTTATCTCGCAAATGGCGCGACGCTTTGGTCTTGAGCACGCAGCGTATCTTGCTGTGAACATCCCAAGAATTGGTCGCCAGACGCCGTTTTATTCTGCAACCTATTCCGACGAGTGGTGCCAGCACTATCAACACCAGAATTACGTCGAAATCGACCCTGTCGTGCGCGCTGGCCTGAAGGGTATCCTTCCGGTCGACTGGGCGGACTTCAACCTTGGCACAGCCAAGGTGCGCAAACTCTTCGGTGAGGCCGGAGAGGCTGGTCTTGGCAATCAGGGCCTAACGTTTCCAATTCACGGACGTGGTGGCGAGACGGCCATGTTCTCACTGAATGCGAAGATGGGCCGCGAGGAATGGACTCGCTTCAAGAAGCAGCACATGGGCGAGTTCCAGCTGTTCGCGTTTCACCTGCACACCAAGGTCGTCGAAGCCGAGGGCGGCGTCGATGTCGATTTTGAAGCGCGTCTGTCCAACCGTGAGCGGGAATGCCTGCGTTGGGCCGCGACCGGCAAGACGACATGGGAAACGTCGGTCATTCTCAAGATCAGCGAACGTGCTGTGCGGTTCTACCTCGACAGCGCGCGCTCGAAGCTTGATTGCCTGACAAAGACCCAGGCTGTCGCCAAGGCGGTTGCGCTCGGGATTGTTCACATCAGCTGAGTTTTGCGTTCAAGCAAACGTCAACGCTTCGCTTGCATTTGCCGTGTTATGCCACACCCATGACATGGCTTCTCTCACGTCGCACTCTGATTGCTGCCGGCTTCGCGCTGGCAGCATCGCCAGGGCTTGCCCAGTTTGGCCGGGTCACTCAGGCACGGCTGCGCTTGATCAAGGGCGGAATCGAGCCTGATGGAACCCGCGTCGCCGGTATCCACATCACGCTTCAACCGGGCTGGAAGACATATTGGCGCCATCCCGGGGATAGCGGCATTCCTCCAGGCTTTGACTGGAAGCGTTCGGAGAACCTGAAGTCGGCTGAGGTTTCGTTTCCAGCGCCAGAGCGCGTTCGCGATGGGGCGGGTGAAATCCTGGTTTATCGCCGTGAGGTTGTTCTGCCGGTGCGCGCTGTTCCGATCGACCCGACGCGCCCGATTGTTCTGCGGCTCGACATGACTCTGGGCCTGTGTGAGCAAATCTGCATTCCAGCCGAACTTCAGGGTGAGATTGTCCATGACGGGCGTTCGACACCGGCGGATGTGACGATGATCTTGCAGTCGCTTGTGCGCGTTCCACGGATTGTTCCTGCCGGGACGGCTGTCACGCAGTGGCGGACAACCGGCGGCGGGCCGGCGCGAACGGTCGATTTTGCGACGACCCTGCCGCTTGGCGTGCTTCATGCCGTGGTTGAGGGGCCGGAGTCCTGGCAGATCCCGCTGCCCGTGCGTATCGCAACCCTTGCTGATGGCGCGGATCACTGGCGCATCGAGCGGCTGCGGCTTGGCCCTGCCAATGATGCGTATGGCGCAGTCCGCGTCACTGTGTTCGGGCGCAATGGCTCGGTGGAAGAGCTGCGACGTCTCGACGGATGAAGCTAAATCCCGTAGACGGAGCGCGCGGCGGCTTGCCCGCCAGTCCCCCGATTGACGAGGATAGTGACTATGACAATCAAGGTCGGTGACCGCCTTCCCGAGACCACTTTCAAAGTCACGACGGCTGATGGCCCGGCTGGGCTTTCAACCGCTGAGATCTTCAACGGCAAGACCGTTGTTCTGTTCGCTGTACCGGGTGCGTTCACACCCACATGCCATCGCAATCACCTGCCTGGCTACATCGAGCATTCAGACGCGTTCAAGGCCAAGGGCGTCGATACGATTGCCGTGACGTCGGTCAACGACGTGTTCGTCATGAACGCCTGGTCGAAGGCCACAGGGGGCGAGGGCAAGGTTTTGTTCCTTGCGGATGGCTCGGCAGATTTCGCCAAATCCGTAGGTCTGTCGCTTGATCTCAATGCCGGCGGCCTTGGCATGCGTTCGCAGCGCTATGCGATGATCGTGAAGGATGGCGTCGTGACCTGGATGGCAATCGAGGACTCACCCGGCAAGGCCGACATGTCTGGCGCATTGGCAGCGCTCGCACAGCTCTGACACCTTTTGTGCAGCGCATTGCGTATGTGGTTTCCTCGGCCTAAATCACTTGGTTATGGAAACACTCGCGCTTGCAGCTCTCGATGATGACGATCTCGCGATCGTCTCGGCTCACCTTCAGGATGGTCTTCTGAAGGTGAAGGACATGACGTGGCTTCAGCGCGACAAGCAGTTCGCCTTCGTGATCAATCGCTTCGTCTGGGAGCGGGCGCTGCGTCAGGACAATGCGGTTGAGTATGAGCGTCGGCTCACGGGTATACGGGTTGATCGCGTTGAGGCCGTGAAGACACGCGGGATTGATCGTGCGCAGGGCGAGACCGTTCTCTCGCTCCTGTCGCTTCGTTTCGAGCTCGATAGCGCTCGCCCACCCTCCGGCACGATTGTCCTGACATTCGCCGCCGACAAGGAAATCCGGCTTGAGGTGGAATGTCTCGAGGCTGGCATGAAGGATCTGGGCCCGGCGTGGGCAACGGGGTCAAGACCCTCTCACGAGGAGGGCTGATGCCTCACAGACTTCACCAGGCCGATCCGCTGTTTGAGGCGTCGTTCATTGGGTTGCTCGCGCAAAAGCGAGAGGTCTCCGAGGATGTCGACCAGACAGTGCGTGCCATCATTGCCGATGTGCGTGCGCGGGGCGATCAGGCCGTGCTTGATGCGACGAACAGGTTTGATCGTCGCGCCGTTGCCCGGTTCAGTGACCTGGCGATTGATGTCAGCCAACTCAGACCTGATCCCAGCATTTCGCCTGACACGCATGCAGCGCTCGAACTCGCGGCCGAGCGCATTCGCTCGCACCATGAACGCCAAAAGCCGGTCGATGTAAGTTACCGCGACGCGCTGGGCGTTGAGCTTGGCTGGCGCTTCAGCGCCATTGACGCGGTTGGCCTCTATGTCCCGGGCGGCACGGCAGCCTACCCCTCTTCGGTCCTGATGAACGCCATTCCCGCCAAGGTCGCGGGCGTGTCGCGTATCGTGATGGTTGTGCCCGCGCCTGATGGAAGGCTCTCGCCCCTTGTGCTCGCTGCAGCCCGGATCGCTGGCGTCGATGAGATCTGGACCATTGGTGGTGCGCAGGCGGTTGCAGCGCTCGCCTATGGCACTGAAAGCCTTCGACCCGTTTCAAAGATCGTCGGACCTGGAAATGCCTATGTCGCCGCTGCCAAGCGCCAGGTCTTTGGCCAGGTCGGGATCGACATGATCGCAGGTCCTTCGGAAGTTTTGGTGATTGCAGACCGGACAGCACGTCCGGCCTTCATTGCTGCCGACCTTCTGGCGCAGGCTGAACATGACACTGCGGCTCAATCTATCCTGATGACAGATGATGAGGGGTTGGCAGAGGCCGTTGCCGCAGAAGTTGAGGCACAACTCTCAACCCTGCCCCGGCAGAGCATTGCCCATGCGTCCTGGCGGGATTTCGGTGCGATCATTACGCTCAGCCGGTTGGAAGATGCCGTAGCGCTTGCCAATCGCATTGCTGCCGAACATGTCGAACTGATGGGGGCCAGCGCCGAGGCCCTCTCACCTCTGATCCGCAATGCCGGGGCCATCTTTCTCGGCGAGATGACGCCTGAAGCCATTGGCGATTACGTTGGCGGCTCAAACCATGTGCTCCCGACAGCCCGATCCGCGCGCTACGCTTCGGGCCTTGGGGTTGCGGACTTTGTCAAACGCACCTCGTTGTTGCGCGTGTCGCCGGAAGGGCTTTCGACGCTTGGCCCGGCAGCAATCGCGCTGGGGGAAGCAGAAGGTCTTGCTGGGCATGCGCGCTCGGTTGCCATGCGCCTCAATGCGAGGCGCTCATGAGCGATGACGATCCGCGCAAGTGCCTGACAGCGATCACCCTTGATGATCGCAGCATCGGGCGGGGCTCGCCGGATATCGAGCATGAGCGTAATGTGGCGATCTACGATCTTCTCGAGAGCAACCGTTTTACCGTGATCAGCCACGATGGCGGGCCATACCAGTTGAAACTCTCGATTTCAGAGGGGCGGCTTGTCCTGGAAATCAGCGAGGAAGGGGGCGTTGAAACTCTGACCCACATTCTCTCGCTCGCGCCCTTCCGCAAGATCGTGAAGGACTACTTCATGATCTGCGAGAGCTACTACGCGGCCATCAAGACTGCGACCCCGATGCAGATTGAGACCATCGATATGGCCCGCCGTGGCGTTCATAATGAAGGGTCCGATACGCTGGTCGAGCGGTTGGCCGGAAAGATCGCCATCGACTTCAACACGGCGCGACGCTTGTTTACCCTGATCTGCGTTCTGCACTGGAAGGGCTAGAGGCTTGGGTACGGAACGCCCCGGTGCGGTTCTGTTCATGTGCTCGATGAATTCCGTACGCTCGCCTATGGCCGAGGGGTTGTTGCGGCGCGCTCTTGGCAAGTCGATCTATGTCGCCTCGGCTGGCGTCAGAAAAGGCGTGGCCGACGGCTTTGTGACGGAAGTCATGGAGGAAATGGATGCCGACATGGCGAAGCACCGGATCAAGACCATCGAGGAACTCGAGGATTGGGAAGGTCTGAACTTCGATCTCGTGGTTTCGCTGTCGCCTGAAGCGCACCACCGGGCGCTGGAACTGACCCGCACCAACGCCATTGATGTCGAGTATTGGCCGACCATGGACCCAACGCTTGAGCAGGGGTCGCGCGAACAGCGGCTGGATGCCTACCGGCAGGTGCGTGACCAGTTGTGGAAAAAAATCCGCCAGCGCTTCGGGATGTCGACAGGAAGTTGAGCGATCCGACCGGGCTGGACCAAGGCCCGCCGCAAGTCCTGCTTCTGGCCTTACTGCGCAGCCGCCAGACGCGCAGCACCAGACAATTGCTGGGTCGCCTCATCCGCTGTCATCGGCTCACCGAACACCGGGCCCTGGCCATGGGTGAAGCCAAGCGTCTGGATGTCGGTGACGTCTGCAACCGTGTCGGTGCCTTCTGCTGTCACTGTGAGCGACAGATCTCGGCCAAGCATGACGAGGGAGCGGAGCACGGGCGAGCGACCACCCTTGGCTTTCAGCAGCGCACGACCGATCTTGATGCCATCAAGAGGCAGTCGCCCGAGAGCTGTCAGGCTCGATTGGCCCTGACCAAAATTGTCGAGCACAAGGCTGCAGCCCGTGTCAGCCACCTTTTCAAGGAGCTTTGTCGCATACTCGGGATTGCCCGCAACGATGGCTTCACTCACCTCGAGGTGCAGCGTCCCGGGCTTCAGCGCATGGCGCATCAAGACGCCGCGCACATCAGCAATCAGGTCCTGGCGCAGGACAGCGGTGCTGGCGATATCCACCGAAACGCTCAAGGGTACGTCGACCGGGAAGCTGCGCTGCCAGGTCGACAATTGCTGGGCTGCGCGATCAAGCTGGAACAGGGTCAGATCGTTGATGAGGTCGATATCTTCGGCGAGCGTGCGGAAATCCTCTGCCTTGATCCGTCCCCGGCGCGGATGCTCCCATCGAAGCTGCGCCTCGAAACCTGCAATCGAGCTGTCATCAAGCCGGATGATGGGCTGATAGACGACCTTGATCTCCTCGCGCTCCATCGCGCGCTTCAGATCGGCCTCAAGCGCAAGGCGATCCGTGCCGATGCTGCGCATGGAAGGCTTGAACGCCTCAATGCGATCAGCGCCCATGCGCTTGGCGGTAGCCAATGCCAGCTCGCTATCCTGAATCATATCCTTGGCGTCGCGATACTTGCCATCAAACACAACCAGGCCGATCGATGCGGTCAGGAAGATGTCGCGCTCACCAAATGTGATGGGTTGGCGCAGCGTCCGGCGCAGCTGGTCGGCGAATGCGGCAATACGCTCGGGTTCGCGCTCCGACAGGAGCAGGATGGCAAATCGATCGCCGGAGACACGCCCGATCGTGTCCTGCGGCTTCAGGAGCCGCGCGAGACGGCGCGCAAGCGTCATGAGGATTGAATCGCCAACCGACAGGCCAACGGCGTCGTTCACCTGCTTGAACTTGTCGATATCAATGACAAAGACCGCCGGGCGGACCGTGTCGTCCTGGCGCGCGCGGATGAGGGCCCCTGACAAGCGATCAAGGAACAGTTCGCGGTTGGGCAGACCGGTCAGATTGTCGTTGATCGCGTCATGGAGCAGGCGCTCTTCGGCGGTCCTGGTCTCGGTCACATCGGCCAGAGTGCCGACACACCGGATCACTTCGCCATCGGAGCCAACCACGGGACGCGCGCGCAGCTGATACCAGCGGTAATGGCCATCACCGGCGCGCAGGCGGACCGCTTCATTGACGCGCCCGCGCCGCGCCCTCGTCACGCCTTCCAGAACGACACGGAACCGGTCCCTGTCATTTGGGTGGAGGACCTCAAGCCAGCGTATGGGCGGGCAGATCAACGTGCCGCGCTTGAGACCGAGCGCCTGTTCAGCCTCCGGACT
>JAIYEB010000133.1 GCA_027487195.1 Hyphomicrobiales bacterium
TCGCCTGACAACTCACTGACATTGCGCTGTGGCTCAACACCCCAGACCGCAAGGCACGAAACCACAAACGCAATCACCGAGACCGCCGACACAACGCCAACGAGGCGCTCGGGCGAGTAGGGATCAAGCAGCTGGCCAACGGTGATGGCTGTCAACGCAAAGCCGGCGATCATCATGAGCCAGACGATCGTTGCCGCAGCAGCCTTGCGCTCCGGCGGCGCACGATCTGCAAGGAGCACAAGCAGCGAGGTCCCTGCTGCGCCGACACCAATGCCAATCAAAAGAAACGCCAGAATTCCAAGCGCGAGGCCAATCGTGAAATACTCACCCATGAGCGCCGTCGCGAGCGCTGCCAGGGCACCGCCGGTCGCAAGGATCGCCATGCCGGCGATGATCCAGGGTGTGCGTCGCCCGCCCTGGTCGGACCCATGGCCCCAGCGCGGCCGAAGCATCTGCACCGCATAATGCAGCGCAACGAGGACGCCCGGCACAAGCGCCGCGGTTCCAACCTCGATCACCATGACCCGGTTCAACGTTGATGTGGTCAAGACAACGATGGCGCCAAGAGCGGTTTGCACCAGGCCAAGCCGGACAATGCCAAACCAGGACAGAGACGCTCTCGGAGCATTGTCCATAGACAGGAACGTCATGCTCCGGCTCCGGTTGTAATCGTCGAAAGTGCAAATGCCGCAGCCAGCATGCCGAGCACGTAGAGCGTGGTGCCGGTCGCGTTGTACCAGGCGGCTTTCGCGCGCGGGGCTTTCAGAAGCGGGCCCATCAAGGCACCCTGCACGATCAACAGTGCCGCCACGATGGCCGCATGGATGGGCGCTGCCCAGTAAAGCAGAAGCGCGATCACCAGGACCTGCGGAACAGCCATCACCCAGCAGGCCAGCCGCGCCGCGCGATCAACGCCAAGCTGAACCGGAAGCGAGCGCACACCCATGCGCGTGTCGCCTTCGACGGACTTGAAGTCGTTCAATGTCATGATGCCGTGGGCACCGATGCCATAGAGCAGCGCAACCACGATGATGCGCCCATCGGGCACTGTGCCAAGCACAGCAGCCGCACCTGTGAACCATGGCAGCGATTCGTAGCTCAGGCCGACAGCTGCATTGCCCCACCAGCCATTGAGCTTCAGCCGAAACGGCGGCGCGCTGTAGGCCCAGGCAAGAGCCAGCCCAACTGCGGCCGCCACCAGCACAACGGGGCCGAGGGCCGCTGCCACGAGAAGGGACAGAACCGTCCAGACCAGCGCGATGATCAAACCCCATTGGCCCGGAATGCGCCCGGAGGGAATCGGCCGATTGGGTTCATTGATCGCGTCGACGTGGCGATCAAACCAGTCATTTGCAGCCTGACTCGTGGCGCAAACCATGGGGCCAGCCAGAAATATCCCGGCAAGCGCCAGGCCCCAGCGCTCGCTGAGGGGGGCGCCGGACGATATCAAGCCGCAGCCGAACGCCCACATGGGCGCAAACCAGGTGATGGGCTTCAAAAGCTCCAGCACGGCTGCGGGTGCAGGTGTTGTCGCGGTACGCGCGTCGCTTGTCATGGAGGGAGGCTACGGGCTGCGCCCCAAAGCGTCTATTCATATTGACACTTATGGTGGCGATAGGTCTCCGGCAAAACCAAGGTGCCATTGTTTCAAAAAACTAACTTAATGTTATCAAAGCATTACATCGAAGCACACATCGCGCACAGGCCCGGCGCGATCTGGAGCATGAGCGTCAAGACGAATTGACAACTGGTTGCGACAGGACGAATTTCGCTCGATTGACGGTGGACTCCGGTTCTGCCTGTCAACGCTGGGAACCAGGCTGGCTATGAACATGATCGGCAAGAACTTCATTGCAACGTGGGCGTCACTCGGCCCGCGCTTCATGCCGTTTGCCGATGTCGCATCACGCGACTTGCCATTGTCGAGGCTCCTGCGCCTGTCCTTGTTCCAGGTCTCGGTCGGCATGGTCACCGTATTGATGATCGGCACGCTGAACCGGGTGATGATTGTCGAGCTTGGCATCGCGGCCAGCATTGTCGCGCTCATGGTGGCGTTGCCGATCCTGTTTGCGCCGGTCCGCGCGCTCGTTGGTTTTCGCTCTGACAACTACCGCTCTGCGCTTGGATGGCGGCGCGTCCCGTTCATCGCCATGGGCGCATTTCTCCAGTTCGGCGGGCTTGCGATCATGCCGTTTGCGCTGCTGCTTTTGTCAGGTGACAGCGATGCCGCGCCCTGGGTTGGCCAGGTCGGTGCGGCGCTGGCCTTCCTGCTCGCAGGCGCCGGAATCCAGATCTCGCAGACGGCAGGCCTCGCGCTTGCAACCGACCTCGTCGAGGAGCGCGCGCGCCCACGGGTCGTTGCGCTGATGTATGTCATGCTGCTGGTTGGCATGGTGGTGTTCGGGTTCATCTTCGGGGCCCTGCTCGCCAATTTCTCGGCCATCCGCCTCATTCAGGTCGTTCAGGGCGCCGCTGTTCTCGCGATGGTCTTGAACGTTGTCGCGCTTTGGAAGCAGGAGGCACGCCAGCCCAAGCGCGCGGTCAAGGATTCAAGCCTTGGTGCGTTTCGCTCGACCTGGACCACGTTTGTGCAAAAGCGCGGCGTCAAGCGCTTCCTTGTTGCGCTGGCGCTCGGAACGGCTGCTTTCAACATGCAGGACATCGTGCTCGAGCCTTATGGCGGCGAGGTCCTGGGCATGGGTGTTGGCCAGACCACGGCGCTGACGGCGCTGCTTGCGGGCGGCGCGCTGACGGCCTTCATTCTCTCGGCAAGGGCGCTTGCGCGTGGTTTTGACCCCTTCCGCTTGGCTGGCTACGCGGCCGTGACCGGCTTGCCGGCGTTTGTTGCTGTCATTCTGGCAGCGCCGCTTCAATCACCCCTGCTGTTTTGCTGCGGGACTGCGCTCATCGGGTTTGGCGGCGGATTGTTCTCGGTCGCAACGCTGACGGCGGCCATGGGGCTTGAGGACAGCGAGCATACCGGGCTGGCGCTCGGCGCCTGGGGTGCGGTTCAGGCCACCTCCGCCGGGATTTCGATGGCCTTGGGCGGCGGCATTCGCGACCTTTTCGGGGCCATGGCCACCACCGGCCAGTTCGGCGAAGCGCTGAACAGCGTCGCTACCGGCTATGGCGCCGTCTACCATGTCGAGCTTTTTCTCCTCGTTGCAGCGCTCGTGGCCATCGGGCCGCTCGCGTCGCTTGCCCGCAAACCTGTCGCCCCCAACACAAAATTCGGAATGGTCGAACTGCCGGGTTGAGGCAGCGCGACAAGGAGGTTCAACATGCAGTATGGCGCTATCACCGAGCACATGGATGTGGCTCAGGTCGTGCTTTACGTCTTCTGGGTCTTCTTTGCGGGCCTCATCTTCTACCTGCGGCAGGAAGATCGCCGGGAAGGCTATCCGCTGGAAAACGCCAAGACCGGGCAGGTCGGCGCCAATTTCTGGCCGTTGATCCCCGACGCAAAGACCTATCTGCTGCCCCATGGGCACGGCAAGAAGATGCTGCCCAACGCCGTGCGCGACATGCGCCCGGTGCAGGGAACACCCGTTGGGCTCAACCCCGGCGCGCCACTCGAGCCCACCGGCAATCCGCTGCTTGCAGGGATCGGCCCTGGATCCTGGGCGGAGCGCTCAGACACTCCTGACCTGACACATCTTGGACACCCGAAGATCGTGCCGATGTCCAAGGCCCATGGCTATACCATCGCATCGGGCGATCCCGACCCGCGCGGCCTTCCGGTCAAGGGCGTTGATAACCGCGTGGGCGGCAGGGTGACGGACGTTTGGGTCGACCAGGCCGAGCATGTCGTGCGCTACCTTGAACTCAAGGTTGGAGAAGGCGCGGAGTCCCGTCAGGTGTTGCTGCCGATTACGTTCTCGCTGGTTCGCGCATCCGGTCAGATGCCGCACGTCTACGTCAATGCGATCACGTCGAAGCAGTTTGCCGATGTGCCGCAGACACGCTCGCCCGAGCAGATCACCTTGCTCGAGGAAGACAAGGTCGCGGCCTACTACGGCGCTGGCCAGCTCTGGGCCTATCCAGGGCGCAACGAGCCACTTCTGTGAGGGCGTCATGAGCCACAACGAGTTCGAGGACGAACCCGTCCGGGGCCTGCCAAAGCGTCTGCCAGAGGGCGAGACGATTCTCTGGCAGGGATCGCCGGAGGCCGGGCTCGCCATGCGCCGGATTTTCCACCTGCCGTGGGTTGCAGGCTACTTCGCGGTGCTCGTGGCGTGGAAACTGCAGCGCGCTCTGTCGGAGGGCTCTGATCTCGCGCATGCAGCACTTGAAGCAGGAACACTTGCCGTCATCGGCTCGGTTGCGCTCGGGCTTCTCGCAGCGATCGGGTGGGGCATTGCGCGGACCACGATCTACACGCTGACATCGAAGCGGCTGATCGTGCGCTTTGGCGTGGCGTTGCGCATGAGCGTGACGGTTCCCTACACAAAGATCGACAGTGCAGCCATTCGCCGCTCGAGAGACGGCTCGGGCGACCTGTCCCTGACGCTGTCGAAGAGCGTGCGCGTCTCCTACCTGATCTTGTGGCCGCATGTCCGGCCGTGGCGGTTTTTGTATCCGCAGCCAAGCCTTCGGGCGCTGCGCAACCCGGAGGTGCCCGCCGGCATTCTGGCGCGCGCCATGGAGGCTGAAGCCCCCGGCCAGATACGTCTCAGTCCCGTTGATGACGTCGCGGTTCCCGCCACGCAAGGGCAACGCGAGCCCGTGCCGGCCAACGGCTAGGGCGTTCGCGACAACAAGACTGCCTGCAGCGCGATGAGCGCTGCGGTGACGAAGCAAGGCGGGGGCCTTGCCACATTGAGCGGGGGAATGACATGCGCGAGAGCGTACCGGAACATCTGCCTCAGGCCAGACCAGTGTCCGGCATCGTGGGTGGTATTGCGCTTGTCAGCGGGCCCGTCAGCGGTCGCGCACACAGCTCGGCAGCTTCACGCGGCGCCGATATTCCACGTGCCCTCCAGATTGGCATGATTGCCATGGTTGTCTTTGCCATTGCGGCTGCCGCCTTTGGCAAGATCACCGACATCGGTACGGTGCGAAACGAACAGAGCCGGCCCATTGCCATTCGCGACATTACGTTTGCCGAGCGCGCGGGCGATGTTCTGGATGTCATTGATGCGCGCGATGGCGCAACCCTGCTTGCCATTGCGCCGGAAAAAGAGGGCTTTGTGCGTGGTGCGCTGCGCGGGCTGATGCGCCAGCGGCTTGTGATGAATGCCGCGCGGGACGCGCCTTTCCGCGTCATATCCTGGGAGGACGGGCGTGTGACGCTGAGCGATACGGCGACGGGACAGACGCTGACACTCAATGCGTTCGGCGCCACCAATCTCGCGGCGTTCTCCCGCTTCCTCGATCCTGGCATCGGCAAATGAGCGGGCGCTGCGATCAAAAGAGCTGGTGGCCAAGGCGATGAGCTTTCCCGCTGCAGCAACCGGACTGGGCGCCAGTGATATTGCGTTCTCTGTGCTTTATGCCGTGTTTGTCTGGTGGTTCTCGACCGGGCTGTTGCTGCTGATGGTGCGGTTGCCGCGATGGCTGCACCTCTTTGTCATGGGCGGCTTCACGCTGATCACGATTGGCGCCCTGTTTGGTCTGCAGGCCAACCTGTCCCAGGTCTCCACGATGTCAGCCGTGGCAGGCTTTACCTACGCCATCCTGATCTGGGCGTGGCTGGAACTGTCGTTTCTGTACGGGTTCCTGACAGGTCCGCGGCGCATCGGGCTTGACGCGGGAACGACTGGATTTGCCCGTTTTCGTGCTGCGTTTGCAGCTGTGGCCTATCATGAGGTGGCGATCCTGGTGGCGCTCGTTGGCATCATGGTCTTGTCCCATCAGGCGACCAATCAGGTCGCCCTTCTGGCGTTCCTGGTTCTGTTCTTCATGCGTATCAGCGCCAAGTTGAACCTGTTTTTCGGGGCACCAAACCTGTCGCCGGAGTTCCTGCCAGAGCATCTGAAGTACCTCGCAAGCTATTTCGAGATCTCGCGCATATCCCGGTTCTTCCCCATGTCCGTGACGCTTGCGAGCCTCGCCTTTGGCTTCAGCATCCATGCAACGCTCACGGCAAGCACCCCTCACTCGGTCATCGCAATGACCCTGGTATCAACCCTTCTGGGTCTTGCGATCCTTGAGCACTGGTTCATGGTTCTTCCCATCCGCGATGCAGCCTTGTGGCGCTGGGCGCTTGGGTCAAAGCCGGTCCTGACGAAAAAGCCTGCGGCGCTTCCGCCATTGGCAGCCCCACCGCTTGATCGCGCCCCACGTGCCTTGCGCCCGGGCGAAACGCATTCCCGCCTACCCCATACAACGCCGGTTGCCGGTAGATATGACAGGAGACCACGGCTATGAAATCGACATCAACGCCGTTTGAAACGATCTTCGAAAGCGGCATCGAGGCGCTCCATCAGGAAGGGCGCTACCGCGTGTTTGCCGATCTGGAGCGTGCCTGCGGGGCGTTCCCAAGGGCCGTGCGCCA
>JAIYEB010000127.1 GCA_027487195.1 Hyphomicrobiales bacterium
AGCGTCTGGTAGTCGGCGATATCGCGGGCATCGATGGCGCGTTTGGCTGCAATGTAGGGTGGCAGCGGCGTTGTCCCGGTTTCAACGATCGCGCGGTCCAGCGCTTCGCCTGAAACATCAAAGCGCAATAGAATGTCGCCACCCTCGGCCTTCTCGACAAGCGTGGCCGCAAGGGCCCCGAACTGGATGCGATCCCCAGGCTTCAGCCGCTTGCCTGGTCGGGCAAAGGCCCACCACGCATCCGGTCCGGCCCGCTTGTGCAGGTTGGCAACGACCTGGACGACCTGATCGCCACGTCTGCGCTCGCCTTTCAGTTCTGCCGGAATGACGCGGGTATCGTTGAACACCAGCGCATCGCCGGGGCGGAGCAGATCAGCAAGATCAAGGACGCGGCGATCCTCGATCGCCTCAGACCCACGCACAACCATCAGCCTGGCGCTGTCACGCGGGTCTGCCGGGCGCAGCGCAATGCTCGCCTCGGGCAGGTCGAAATCGAAATCGCTGGTTGTCAGATCACTCACGCCGCGCGGGGTAGCACCGCTCGGCGGGCTTGAAAACTGGAGAACTTGCCCAGACCCTATCGTGCGCGCTGACCAAACAGCATGGCGCGAACGGCTGGATCATTGATTTCGGTTGTGGTGCGCAATTCACCTGCCACACGCAAGCCAGCCTCGACCTGGGGCCGTGCCATCAGGCCCTCAAGCCAGCGCTTCACATGGGGGAACTCGGCAAGGTCCATGCCCTGGCGTTCCCAGAGCTTGGCCCAGCCGACAATGGCCATATCGGCAATCGAGTATTCGCCGGCCACATAGGCGCGATCAGCGAGACGCTTGTTGAGCACGCCGTACAGGCGGTGGGTCTCGTTGAGGTAGCGCGTCATGGCGTACTCAATCTTTTCAGGCGCATAGAACCTGAAATGATGGTTCTGGCCCAGCATCGGACCAAAGCCGCCCATCTGCCACATCAGCCACTGCTCAACTTCCACGCGCCCGCGCTCGTCGCTTGGATAGAAGCGTCCGGTCTTGCGGGCGAGATAGGTCATGATCGCGCCGCTTTCAAAGACCGAGATTGGCGCGCCGCCCGGCCCGTCCGGATCCACGATCGCAGGGATCTTGTTGTTGGGCGAGATGGCCAAAAAGTCCGGGGTGAACTGGTCGCCCTTGCCAATGTTGACCGGGACAACGTTGTAGGGAAGCCCCAACTCCTCGAGAAGGATGGTGATCTTCCAGCCATTGGGCGTCGGCCAGTAGTAGAGAACAATCGGCTGGGTGGCGTCGCTCATGTCAGATCCCCGGAATGTGAGCTCTGACGATAGAACTGCGCCTGGTGAAGCGCAATCGAAGGGCCTGCACGTAGGGTCTTCACCGCTGCTGCAATGCACAACCGATGGTCGACGAAAGTCTTGCATCCAAGCGTAATGGCCCCGATGGCGTTTGCCCCCGGCGCGGGTGTAAAGCAGCCGGCATCGTCACAGGACGTCTCAGGCTCCCTTGTCCACCACACCCCCAGACAATTCGCCCATTCCGCAGACTTCAGCCGTTGCGGCTGACGACCATGCCCGCGAACCCGCAGGCCATGGCCGGAAAGACTCGTTTTTCAAGCTTGCGCTCGGGTCCGTTGGTGTCGTCTTCGGCGATATCGGCACATCGCCGCTGTATGCTCTGCGCGAAGCTCTGTCGCATGTCGCGCAAGATGGACAGTTCACGCGCGCCGAAGTCATCGGCATCGTGTCTTTGCTGATCTGGTCGATCTTTCTGATCGTGACCTTGAAATATGTCCTGTTCCTGATGCGTGCGGACAACAAGGGCGAAGGCGGCATGCTGACGCTGCTTGCGCTTGTTCAAGGTGCGCTGGGACGGCGGACGCGGCTCATGACACTGACAGCGATTGCCGGTGCTGCGCTGTTTTACGGTGACAGCATGATCACGCCGGCCATCTCGGTTTTGTCGGCGGTTGAAGGGCTGAAGCTCGTGACACCCGCCTCACAGCCCTACGTTCTGCCGCTTGCCATTGTCATTCTGGTCGCCTTGTTTGCCGTCCAGAGCCGGGGAACCGGGAAGGTCGCAGCCTTTTTTGGGCCAATCACAGCCATCTGGTTTCTGGTCATGGCCGGTCTTGGCGTCATGCATATCGCCGACGATATGGAGATCCTGACGGCCTTCGATCCACGCAAGGGCCTGTATTTCCTGTTCAATCATGGGCTGATCGGGTTCGTCGTGCTTGGCGCTGTCTTTCTTGCAGTCACAGGCGCGGAGGCGCTTTACGCGGATATGGGCCATTTCGGGCGCGATCCAATCCGTGTTGCCTGGCTCGTCTTTGTCATGCCCGCTCTTGTGCTGAACTATCTTGGACAGGGCGCCATGGTGCTGGCCGATCCTTCGACGGCTCGCGAACCCTTCTTCATGTTGGCACCCGAGGCTGCGCTGCTGCCGCTCGTGATCCTCGCAACCCTTGCCACCATCATTGCAAGTCAGGCAGTCATCACAGGCGCCTTTTCCATTACCCAGCAGGCCATCCAGCTCGGGTTGTTGCCGCGCATGGAAATCCGCTTCACGTCTGAAACCCAGGCCGGCCAGATCTACATGCCGAAGATCAACATGATCATCCTGAT
>JAIYEB010000155.1 GCA_027487195.1 Hyphomicrobiales bacterium
GGGGCCGTTGTTCTGGAAGTCTCCAAGGCCGCAAAGCACTATCAGCCCCCGCGTCCGCTTTTTGGCCAGAAGCCAGCGCGGATCGAGGCTGTGAGGTCGGCAAGCTTCAAGGTTCATGCTGGTGAGTTTGTCGGCATTGTCGGCGAATCGGGGTCTGGCAAATCAACCCTCGCGCGGCTCGTGATGGGGCTTGAGCCGCTGTCATCCGGCGAGATTCGTGTCGATGGCGTAGATGTCAGCGAGCGCACGGCTGCCACGCGCGACATCAGGCTCGGCGCTTTGCAGATGGTGTTCCAGGACCCGCAATCCGCGCTGAACCCACGAAGGGCCATCGAGCGCCTTGTGACCCAGGCCATGGAAGCGCGGGGGGTGTCGCAGGCAGACCGGGCGGCACGGGCAAGGGCGCTCTTGAAGGAAACCGGCCTACCGCCTGATCTTGTTGACCGCTACCCCTCGCAGCTCTCGGGCGGTCAAAAGCAGCGGGTCAATATCGCCCGCGCGCTGTGCATCACGCCGCGTCTGCTTGTTGCTGACGAGATTGTTTCTGGCCTTGATGTGTCGGTTCAGGCCCAGATCATCAATCTCCTGCTCGACCTGAGGAGCCAGCGCGGCATTGGCCTCCTCTTCATTTCCCATGATCTCTCGGTTGTTCGCACCTTGTGTGATCGCGTGATGGTCATGACCGGTGGGGACGTGGTCGAGGAAGGAACGCCTGTTGAGGTGTTTGCCAACCCGCAGCATCCCTATACCAAGGCTCTTGTGGCTGCCGTGCCACCTGATGATCTGTCAAAGGCGTGGCCGGCACAGGAAAATGCGGCTTTGGCTTGACAATCACGGCCTTGCGCTCTACCCGACCAACTCCCATACACAGGGCCCAACGTGATACTGCGGGCGGCGCTCGCCCCACATCCCGTTCGGTCAATTGACGAGGTTACCATGTCGCGTCGTTGCGATCTTACCGGCAAGGGTGTCCAGGTCGGGCACAAGGTGTCGCACTCCAACCACAAGACGAAGCGTCGGTTTCTGCCGAACCTCGTCAACGTCTCGCTGACCAGCGACACGCTTGGGCGCCAGATTCGTCTGCGCCTGTCTGCCAACGGGCTGCGTACGGTTGAGCACAATGGCGGCATCGATGCCTATTTGCTGTCGGCCTCAGACGCTGATCTGTCGCCAACCATCCGCGCGCTGAAGAAGCAGATCGTGGAAAAGCACGCTGCAGCTGCTGCCTGAACCTGACGTCATCTGACGCCTGCAAAGCGCCGCCCTTTCGGGCGGCGTTTTTCGTCACGCCGGCCTGTTCGCGCGCTGCAACACAACATCGAGCAACACATCAAGCCCGGGCGCCATATCCTCGGGCAGGCACAGTTCGCGGTTGTTGTGCGTGATGCCGCCACGGCAAGGCGTGAAGATCATCGCCGTTGGCGCGACACGGGCCATGAAATAGGCGTCATGGCCTGCCTGGCTTGCAATATCCATGTGCCGGAAGCCATGCCGGACAGCTGACGCGCGCACGCCATCGACAAGACCGCGATCAAAGATATGGCCGCCCCATGTCCAGCTATCGAGGATCTTGGCCTCGCAGCCCGCGCGCGCTGCACTTTCCCCAATGGCACGGCGCACACGTTCCGCCATCACAGCAGCACTTGCCGGGCTGTCATGGCGGACATCGCAGACCACTTCCGCCCAGTCCGACAGGATCCCTGGCTTGTTTGGCCATGCCACCAGACGGGCTGCCGTGCCCTTGCCGCCGGTTTCAGCGAAATCCCAGCCAATATCGTCGCTTGCCACGAGAAGGCGCGCGCCGGCGACAAGCGCGTTCTTGCGCCGCTCCATGGGCCATGGGCCGGTATGGGCCGTCTCGCCCGTAAACGAGACCAGGAAGCCATGCGAGGTATAGCCATGGGTGACGACGCCGACCTGCATGCCCAGGCTATCGAGGATCGGGCCTTGCTCGATATGCAGTTCAAAGTAGGCGTCGATCGGTCGCCCACCGACCGGAGCGTTGCCGCGATACCCTATCGAATCGAGCGCTTCGCCAAGGGTTGGTCCATCATCGCTCCGCCGCGCCAGGGTCCATTCCGTTGTATAGGTGCCCGCAAAAGTGCCGGATGCGACCATGGGCGGAGAAAAGCGCGCGCCCTCCTCGTTGGTCCAGTTGACGACTTCAATCGCACGCAATGGTGTGATCCCCGCCGCATCAAGCGCGCGCACAACCTCAAGCCCGCCGAGAACGCCAATAATGCCATCAAAGCGCCCGCCATTGGCCTGGGTATCGAGATGGCTGCCAATCAAGACGGGCGGAAGATCTGGCCTCAGCCCTTCGCGCCGGGCAAACATCGAGCCAACACCATCAATCGACAGTGACATTCCCTGCGCCTTGACGAGGCCGGCGAACATGTCGCGCACCTCCTTGTCGGCCTTCGACAGGGCCAGGCGCGACAGCCCCCCTTCCCGCCCCGGACCGATGGCTGAAGACGCTGCAAGCGTGTCAAGGAAGCGGCTCATCTCGATTGCAGGCGCAGGCATTTTGGGTCTCCGGACAATGGCGCAAACTTTGAGCGACCAGCCGCTCCATGCCATGCGCTCAAAGCTTGCCATGGCGTGGCGAAGCATGCAAAGACGCTTCTACCCGGAGATGTGGCCGAGAGGCTGAAGGCACCCGTTTGCTAAATGGGCATACCCCCAAAAGGGTATCGA
>JAIYEB010000040.1 GCA_027487195.1 Hyphomicrobiales bacterium
CCCTATCAAAGCGGCAAGACCAGCCTGATGGAAGAGATGCTGCACCGGTGTGGTGCGGTTCAACGCCCGGGCTCGATCCAGGCCGGCACGACGTTCGGCGATCCCTCGCCGGAAGCGCGCACGCATCAGATGTCGGTCGAGACCAACATTGCCCGCATCAACTTCATGGACGAGGATTATGTGCTCCTCGACTGTCCGGGCTCGGTCGAATTTGGCGCCGATCTTGATGGCCCCCTGTCGGTTTGCGACATGGCTGTCGTGGTCTGCGAGCCAGATGCGAAGAAGCTGCCGCAGCTCCAGCTGCTCCTTGCCCGGCTCGAGGATCGCGGCATTCCCCGCCTCTTGTTTCTCAACAAGATCGATAAGGCCGAGGAAGAGGTCTCTGAGGCGCTCGGCCTTTTGCAGCGCGCTTCGCGTACGCCCCTTGTCATGCGCCAGATCCCCATCTGGAAAAGCGGCATTGCCATCGGCTTTGTGGATCTTGCCTTGGAGCGCGCGCATGTCTTCCGCGAGCACACGGCATCAGAAATCGTCGCAATACCCGCCAATGAACTGGGGCGCGGCAAGGACGCGCGCTTTTCGATGCTGGAAAAGCTTGCCGACTATGATGACCGGCTGATGGAGACCCTGCTCTCCGATCTTGAGCCTGCGCGCGATCAGGTTTTTGACGATCTCAGGCGTGAAATGCGCGAAGGCTTGATCGTCCCGGTCATGATGGGGTCTGCTGCACGCGGCAATGGCGCTTTGAGGCTCCTGAAGGCGCTTCGCCATGACAGCCCGCGCATGGGCGAAACCTCGGTTCGCGTGGCCGCGCCTGTTGACGCTGCCATCGACATTGTCCGTGTCATCAACACGACGCATGGCGGGCGGATGGCGATTGCGCGAGTGATGTCCGGCTCGCTTCAGGAAGGCGCAGTGCTGCAACGTGCAGATGGCCCCCAGGAACGGCTCGGCCAGTTCTCACGCATTCATGGCGGGCGGCTTGATCGGATTGACCGCGCTGAGGCCGGCGATCTTGTTGCCATTGGCAAGATCGAACACGCGAGCGCCATGGAGCGGTTGGCAATGCGAAAGGCAGATGCGCGTGCAGCGCCGGCTCGAAGCCCCGCCGTGACGGAGACCGCCTTGAGCGCCAGGGAGCGCAAGGACGAGGCGAAGCTCAGCACCATCCTTCAGCGGCTGGTCGATGAGGATCGCGGACTTTCGGTCGAGAACCGGGCAGAAACCCATCAGCTCGTCCTGCAAGGTCAAGGCGAGGTGCATTTGAAGGTGACATTGGCGCGCATCGCCCGCGCCGGCGTTGCCGTCACGACCGTCCATCCTCGGATCAACTACGTCGAGACCATTCAGGCCAGCGCGACGCAACGTGGCCGGCACAGGAAGCAATCAGGTGGCCATGGCCAGTTTGGCGACGTGGTGCTGGAGATTGCACCACGCCCACGTGGATCAGGCTTCAGCTTCGTCGACAACATCACCGGAGGCGTGGTGCCACGACAATACATCCCAGCGGTCGAGGAAGGCGTGATCGAAGCGCTGAAGCGCGGCCCGCTCGGTTTCCCGGTTGTTGATGTCGAGGTCAGGCTCACGGACGGAAGCTTCCACCCCGTCGACAGCTCCGATCAGGCTTTCCATACGGCAGGCGCGCTCGGTATCCGCGAGGGGCTGCCCAACTGTCGTCCGGTGCTGCTGGAACCGGTCCTGCATGTCGATATCTTTGTCCCGAATGAAGCAACACCACGGGTCAACGCAATCGTCACCGCACGGCGCGGGCAGATCCTCGGTCTTGAAGCAGACCCCGATCGGGAAGGGTTTGATATCGTCAGGGCGGAGATTCCAGCCTCTGATATGCGGGATCTCATCATCGACATCCGCTCGGCCTCGTCCGGTGTCGGGACGTTCACATTCCGCCATGATCACATGGCAGAACTCACCGGTCGTCTGGCGGAGAAGATTGTTGGCGAACAGGGCCGGCATGCAGCTTAGCTTCTAGCTCGAAAGACCATCACCACCGCGACGGTCGCGAGGCTGTCGCGGTTTTCATTCGAAAGGATATGACATGGACTATGTGCGTTTCGGTCGAACAGGCCTGAAGGTCTCAAAACTTTGCCTCGGCTGCATGACCTATGGCGACCCGGCGTGGCGACCCTGGGTTCTCGATGAAATTTCGTCACGCCCCTTCATCAAGGAAGCGCTCGACAAGGGCATCAACTTCTTCGACACAGCCGACATGTACTCCCTTGGCGCTTCAGAACGCGTCGTCGGCAAGGCGCTGAAGGATATGGCGCGGCGCGACGAGGTTGTGATTGCCACAAAGGTGTTCAATGCCATGGGGCCTGCGCCCAACAGCCGTGGCCTGTCACGAAAGCACATCATGGAGGCCATCGACGGGTCGCTGAAACGGCTGGGCACCGACTATGTCGATCTCTACCAGATCCACCGTTTTGACCCCGATACGCCAATTGCCGAAACCATCGATGCCCTGAGCGATGTGGTGAAGGCCGGAAAGGCGCGTTATCTCGGTGCATCGTCGATGTTTGCCTGGCAGTTCATGAAAATGCTGGGCATGCAGCGCAACAAGGCGCTGCACCCGTTTGTCTCGATGCAGAACTTCTACAATCTCATCTATCGCGAGGAGGAGCGTGAAATGCTGCCGCTGTGCGCGTCCGAAGGGATTGCCGTCATGCCCTGGTCGCCGCTGGCGCGAGGGCTCCTGGCCGGCAGCCGTTTTGGCAAGGATGGCGCAACGACGCGTGCTCAGACCGAGGATGTTGCAGCCTCCATGGGCCTTGGCACACCTCGGGACTACAAGATCGCCGAGAAGGTCGCCGCGATTGCGGCCCGGCGCGGGGTCAAACCTGCGGTGGTTGCCATGGCCTGGGTGCTGTCGAAGAAGGTTGTGACCACACCCATCGTTGGCGCATCAAAGCCACATCACCTGTCTGACGCCATTGCAGCCATGACGTTCAAGCTGAGCGAAGCGGAAACCAAGGCGCTTGAAGGCATGTACCAGCCGCGGGCCATTTCCGGTCATCGCTGATGGCAGCAATCGTCATTACAGGCGCCGGGCGCGGAATCGGGCTTGGCCTTGCGCAAGCCTACGCCGCGCGCGGCGACACGGTCATCGCAACGGTGCGCGATCAGGCCAAGGGCCAGGCACTGGTTGAATGCGGTGCGCGTGTCGAGACGCTCGACGTTGCGTCCGGGCCGTCGGTCGCAGCCTTTGCCGCCCGGATTGCTGACGCCGCCGTCGATGTGCTGATCAACAATGCCGGTATCTACGGACCGCGCAGGGCGGGCCTTGCGCACCTCGACATGGAACAGGCGGCTGAGGTGCTCCTCGTCAACACGCTTGGGCCCTTGCGTGTGACCCAGGCCCTGCTGCCGCACCTCCGGCGCGCAGGGCGGGCGAGAGTGCTGTCGATCTCGTCCGGCATGGGCGCGCTCTCCGGCACGTCAACCGGTGAGATCGCCTACCGGGCTTCGAAGGCTGGCCTGAACAAGGCCGTTCAGGCGAGCGCGTCGGAACTCGCCGGCATCGGCATCATTTCGGTGGTGGCGCATCCGGGCTGGGTGCGTACCGACATGGGCTCGAATGCCGCCGATCTCTCGATCGAGCAATCTGTAGAGGGTCTTGTGGCCCTGGTTGACCGCCTGACACTCAAGGATACCGGGCGGTTCTTCGACTATTCGGGGGCTGAGATTGCTTGGTAGCACGTAGTTCTACGTTGCAGCATGTATCTACAAATACGCAGCATGTGGAAGAGCCCGCCGGATCGGCACGAGTGCACACCGCCTCCGGCGTCTGATTGTCTGTCCGATCAAGGACTTGGCATGAAGACAGTCAGAACTGTTAACCCTTCCTTTACCAAATCTTCACATTTCGCGCCGTTGCGCTACAATGGGCCTGTCGTTCACGACCAAGGAGGCAGGTCTATGGGCAGCATGTTCCACCAGAGTGCGAGCAAACTTGCGATCTTCGCTGTGTTCGTTTTCGCCGGCGCGATCGTGGTCGGGGCTTTCTGAGCTTCAAAGCCTAAAGCGACATGAGATAAGGCCGGGGCAACGGCGGTTGCTCCGGCCTTTTTCATTGGCAATCCGCCCTCAGTGAATTCGGATCAGCGACGGCCGAACAGCTTCTCGATCTCGCCCTTGCCAAGGACGACATAGGTTGGCCGACCATGGTTGCAGGTCGAAGCGTCTGGCGTTGTCTCCATCTCGCGGAGCAACGCATTCATCTCTTCCGGCTTGAGCTTTCGCCCGGCCCTGACCGAGCCATGGCACGCCATCCGTGAGGCAACGGCCCAAAGCCGCTCTTCAAGGCCGCGTGTGCGATCCCAATCGCCAACCTCATCAGCAAGGTCCTGTACGAGCTGCTTCAGATCCGTATCGCCCAGCATCGCAGGGCTTTCGCGCACCACAATGGCGCCGGGCCCGAAGGGTTCGATCACGAGGCCAAAGGACTCAAGCTCCGCACTGCGCGCGCAAAGTGCCTCGGCATCGGAAGGCTTCAGATGCACAACCTCGGGGATCAGAAGGATCTGCCGGGCAATGCCCCGCGCTTCAAGGCCGCGTTTCAGCCGCTCATAGACAATGCGTTCATGCGCAGCATGCTGATCGACAACAACAAGCGCGTCCGGCGTTTCCGCGATGATGTAGGTGGCGTGGATCTGCGCGCGCGCGGCCCCAAGAGGATGATCGTCATCGTCCGCAACCGGTGCCGGTGCTGGTCGGGCCGCGGGCGCAAACGCCTCGAATGCTGCCTGTCTGGCCTCGGCAAAGCCTGAGTTGAAAGAGACGGGCGTGGCAGTTGAAAACCCGGTCGAACCGCCGGTGTGGGGCCTAAGCGCATCCAGGACTGCGGCTGACGACCCCGACACTGCCGACACACCTGCATCCGCCAGAGCCTGGCGAACACCGCCGACAATGAGGCTTCTGATCAGACCGGGATCGCGAAACCGGACCTCGGTCTTGGCTGGATGAACATTCACATCCAGTTCCTGCGGCGGAAGTGTCAGCGACAGCAAGCCAACGGGGTGGCGATCGCGCGCCAGGGTGTCGCCAAAGGCTGCGCGTAACGCACCCATCAACTGGCGGTCCTTGACGGCTCTGCCATTCACCAGGAGATGCTGATCGCGCACGGTGCCGCTCGATGCCTGTGGCCGCCCGATCAGGGCCTCAAGGCGCACACCATCCTTCTCCGCGTTGACGGGCAAAAGGTCCGTGCCTGCATTGGCGCCCAGCACTTCAGCAAGGCGCGCCGCGCCCGCACCATCACCTGTGCGGCCGGCAAAGACGCGCTCGCCCTTGTCTCCGGTCTGGAGCGTGAAGCGCACATCCGGACGCGCAAGCGCCAGCCGTTCGACGATCTCGCCAATGGCCGCCACCTCAGAACGCGCTGACTTTTGAAACTTCAGTCGAGCCGGCGTCGCATAGAACAGATCGCGGACTTCAACCCGTGTGCCCCGCGTCAAGGCCGCCGGTCTGGGCTCGCCCACGCGCCCGCCCTCGACCGTGATCGCCCAGGCATGCGGTTCGCTGGCATGGCGCGAGGTCAGCGTCAGACGCGCAACAGCGCCAATCGACGGCAGCGCCTCCCCGCGAAAGCCAAGTGTGCGCACATCCATCAAGTCGTTGCCCGGCAGCTTGGACGTGGCGTGCCGCAAGACCGCAAGAGCCAGATCTTCGCGGGTCATGCCTGAGCCGTCATCTGCAATCCGGATCAGATCAAGGCCCGCACCGCCAATGACGATCTCGACCGTGGAAGCGCCAGCGTCGAGCGCATTTTCTGTCAGTTCCTTGACCACCGACGCCGGACGCTCAACCACTTCGCCAGCGGCGATCTGGTTTTGCAAAATCTCCGGCAGGAGGCGAACCACCATGTCTCAGCCGCCCGAGAGATAGCGCTTGGCGAGGATCTTGCCTTCTTCCACAGCCGGCTGATCGAACGGATCAACGCCCATCAAATGGCCGGCCAGCATGGTTTCAAGGAAGAAGTGCATCATCAGCGCGCCAATGGCGCGCGCATCAAGCTTCGGAGCGGCGATGGTGCGCACCGGCAGCCCGTTATTGGCAAACGTATCGGCGGTTGCCCGGCCCTGCGCCGCCACAAGGTCACCGATCGTCTTTCCGGAGAAATCTGACTGGTTTGCCAGTGCCGCGAGTTCCGCGTTCATGCGCGGACCGTGCCCGCGCCCCTCAACCGTGATGACCGTGAACAGCTTGTCGCGCGGGCCTGCAAGGAAGAGCTGAAGTTGTGAGTGCTGATCGACTGGACCCAACGCCTTGATGGGCGTCGTGCCGCGGCCGTTCTTGCCGAGACTCTCGCCCCAGAGCTGCACGTACCATGCTGAAAAGCGTTCAAGGCGGTCAGCGTAGCCCATGAGAACGGTCTGGGTCTTGCCCTTGGTCTCGGCAAGCCCAACGCCGACGACGGCCCCGATCGCTGCGGGAATGTCGCGCGCATCCGCACCTGCCAGCACAGGCGACAGGACCTGTTGGGCGCCTGCGCGCAGCGCGTCAATATCAACACCCATCATCAGGGCCGGAACCAGACCAACCGCCGTCAGCGCGGAATAGCGCCCACCGATATTCGGGTCGTGATCGAGGATTGGCACGCTGAAATGCTCGAGGAGCTGGCGCAGCCCATTGATGCGACCGGGAACGGCAGGCTCCGTAATGCCAAGCATGCGCTGCCCGATTTCGTTCTTCAGGCCGCGTGCGATCATCAGATCAAGCACGGCCAGAGCCTGCATGGTCGTCTCACCGGTTCCTCCGGACTTCGACGTGACCACAAAACGTGCTGTCGAGATATCGAGCGCTGCCAGAACCGCTTCCATGCTGAGCGGGTCAAGATTGTCGAGGAAATGCACCCGCGGGCCTTGGAGCGTGAGGACGCTGCCCGGCAAGCCCCAGCCGCCCACCTGCGCAAGCGTCTGGCCGCCAAGACCCGAGCCACCTGTGCCAAGAAACACGACGTCCTTTGCCCCTGGCAGAATGCGCGCAACAGCTGCGCGGATCTCGAGGATGTCGTCGGTGCGCTTGGGCAGGCGAAGCAGCGGCAGCGCATTGCTGGCATGCTGCTGTCTCAGCCACTCCAGGCCTGATTCAACCTGACCAAGACCACTGCGATAGTCCGACAGAGACAGGCCATCGGCCCCGATCCGATCCCCAAGGCAAGCATCAACGGACTGAACGAACGGCATCTTTTGGCCCCTGGGCTCGTGGGTATCGCCGGCAAGGCCTGGCGCATGTCATCCCTGCCATGGCACATCGACCCCGTTCGCGGCAACGTCGACGACACATGTCGTTACGTGGCAAGGTATATGGGGGCGAATCATACGCCCGCCCACTGAAGAGTGTTGCCCGCATGGATCGCAGCAAGCTGACCGGAATTGTGGCCGTTCTCGCGATCGTTCTTGTCGGCGCGATCGCGATGCTGATCTATTCAAGATCTGGCACGCCACCGTCCGAATTGCCCCCTGAAACCGTTCGTCCGCCTGCAACAGCTCAGGCCCAGGCCCCTGTGCCATCGCGCGATGGACCGGCGATTCCTGTCCAGACCACAAATGAACAACGCCCGACGCCGCGCTTTGGCGATTGGCAGCTGCGCTGCGACAGCATCCCAGGGTCAGCAAACGATCAATGCTCGCTGGTTCAGACCGTAATGGCGCAGGACCGGGAAAATGTCGGCCTGCTTGTGGTTGCGTTCCGCACGCAGGACCCTGCATCGCCGAGGATCCTGCGCGTGATCGCTCCTCTTGGCGTGTTGCTGACATCCGGCCTTGGCTTGCGCGTGGATGAAGCAAACATCGGGGCGACGGACTTTGTGCGCTGTGTGCCCAATGGCTGCATTGCCGAGGCGCGCCTGAACGATGACCTGTTCGAGCGCCTGCGAACCGGGCGTGTTGCAACCTTCATCATCTTCCAGACACCGGATGTTGGTATTGGCATTCCCGTGTCCCTGACCGGCTTCGCCGAAGGGTTCGAGGCCCTGCGCTGATGCCTGCCGCCACACACGATTCGCCTTAAGGAGAGGCCATGAACTATCTGGTCGCCGCCTTCCTTGGGATCATTGAAGGGCTCACAGAGTTTCTGCCGGTGTCCTCGACCGGGCATCTCATCCTGTTCGTCGATCTCCTCAATTTTCAGGCGCCAAAGGGAAAAGCCTTCGAGATCATGATCCAGCTTGGCGCGGTTCTCGCCATCATGCTGGTCTATGCGAAAAGGCTCATCGACCTCCTGGTGACGCTGCCGTTTGACCGGCGGACGCAGATGTTTGCAGCGGCCATCCTGATTGCATTCTTTCCCGCTGTGATTGTCGGCGTCTTGTTCAGTGACTTCATCAAGGGCGTGCTGTTCTCGCCATGGGTCGTTGCGGTGTCGCTGGTGACCGGCGGCATTCTCATGCTGATCGTCGAAGCGAAGCGTCCGGAACCGACCATCCAGACCATGGAAGACATGCCGCTGATCACCGCGTTGAAGATCGGGCTGTGCCAATGCGTGGCCATGATTCCCGGGGTCTCGCGCTCAGGCGCAACCATTGTCGGCGCCATGCTGTTCAAGGTGGAGCGGCGCGCTGCTGCTGAATTCTCGTTCTTCCTCGCCATGCCGACCATGCTTGGCGCCTTTGTCTATTCGGCCTGGAAGATCCGCAAAGAACTGACGATTGATGATGCCGGACTGATCGGGATCGGCTTTGCGACAGCGTTTCTCGCTGGCCTCGTCGTGGTGCGGCTCTTCCTCGGCATCGTCTCGCGCTATGGATTTGCGCCCTTTGCCTATTACAGGATCCTGCTCGGGTCCTTTGTTCTGGGCCTATTGATCATGATGCGATAGGCGGCGCGCCAGACAAGGCGAGCCATGCCTTATGACGCCTCAGCCAACGGGCTTGGGCACTGGCTGCATGGGAACTGACTGGTCGAGGAACGAAGCCCTCAAGAGCTGCGCATTGAGCCGCGGCCCGATCTTTTCATAGCGAAACAGCAGCAGCGATCTCAGATTGTTCGAAATCGGTACGAAATCGTGCTGCTTGACCGTTTTATGCAGCGGAAACGCATCGAAGAACGCCTCGGCGGTCTGGTCCGGGATCGAGCGCACGGTCTTGGGTGCAGCAAGCATGACAAGCCGCAGGTGCGCCTCGAGCTCCGCACCTGGTGGCCCCCAACCCTCGGGGAAGAATTCGGCCGGCGCCTCATCATGGGCCAGGGCTCTCAGCGCCACACCAACCAGCGCATCGGTAAGGTCGGCCCGCTTGTCCTGAAAGGTCGGAGCCAGCAGGCCGTAGATGATCTCGGTGACATAGCCCACAGCCAGCGGAAAGGCTGTCCAACGTGCCTTTTCGATGGCCGCCTGGAATTCCTTTTCCCTCAGGAGAGCACTGGAAAGGATACCGGCGCGCGCACGCGAGTACTCGAACATAGCTTTGTTGACGACAAAAGCTGCAGAACGCGCCACTTCCTCGACCAGTTCGTCGGTTGTGGTGATTGGCTTTTCCCGCCAGAAGTCAAACAGGCCCATAAGGTCTCCATGCCGGTTGCAGGTGGCATCGCGCGGATTGCGGGTCGCAACCGCACGTGGTGTAGAGCAAACTGGCTTCAAGTGGAAACCGAAGATCGTTGTTTGCCGGCATCTCTCCGCAACCCTCCCGATTGACCGCCCCCCTCAATGAGTAGATCGGTATCGGCCTGTTGTGCGAACGGCTTAAGCCAAAATGACCGCACCGGAGAGCGCGTATGCTGATTGGATGGGCCGTCGTTGTGGCGTCCTTTCTCTACATTGCCGTCCTGTTCGTGGTGGCATACTGGGCCGACACGCGCGGGCGCCAGCGTCTCCAGCGTTTCTGGCCAACGATCTATGCGCTGTCTCTGGCTGTCTACTGCACATCCTGGACATTCTACGGCTCGGTTGGGCTTGCCTCGCAACGCGGCTTTGAGTTTCTGGCCATCTATGTCGGCCCTGCCGTGCTCTTTGGCCTATGTGTACCGCTGCTTTTGCATATTGTGCGGGTTGCAAAGGCCAATGCGATCACATCGACAGCCGACTTTGTTGGATCGCGCTATGGCCGCCACCAGGGTGTCGCGGCCGTTGTAACGATCATCTCGGTCGTCGGCTCGCTGCCCTACATTGCATTGCAGCTCAAGGCTGTGTCGAGTTCGCTGGCTGTTGTTCTCGATGGCCAGGGCGCGATCTCCAACGTCCCGCACATTTTTTCCGGCGACCTGTCGGTCCTGGTCGCTCTCGCACTTTCGGTCTTCGCGATTTTGTTTGGAACTCGCCAGATCGATGCGACCGAGCATCAGCGCGGCCTGATCTTTGCCATTGCGGTCGAGAGCGTCGTGAAGCTTCTGGCCTTCCTCGCGGTCGGCATCTACGTCACGTTTGTCATGTTCGATGGTCCGGTGGACCTCATGCAACGCGCTGCCGCGTCACCGGAGTTTCAATCCCCCTTTGAACGCGACGTGGATGCAGGCCCCTGGCTAACCCTGATTGGCCTGTCATTCTTTGCCGCCATTCTCCTGCCACGCCAGTTCCATGTCGCGGTTGTAGAGGCCGGCGGAGAGCGCGACCTCAAGCGCGCGGCCTGGCTGTTTCCGCTTTACCTCGTTCTGATCAACCTGTTCGTTGTCCCGATCGCACTTGCCGGCCTGACTGTCTTTGGATCCAACGGGGTCAATGCCGATACCTTTGTGATCAGCCTGCCTTTGATGAGCGGATCACCCGTCATGGTGATCGTGGCGTTTATCGGCGGGCTTTCTGCAGCCACAGCCATGGTCATTGTCGCGTCCGTCGCGCTCTCCATCATGATCGGAAACGAGCTCGTCATGCCAGCGCTTCTCAAGGCGCGTCTGGTGGATCCCGAGCGCATGGACATTGGTCGCGTTGTGCTGCTCGTTCGCCGCGTTGCGATTGTCGCCGTGATTTTCCTTGCGCTGGTCTACTACCGCTACGCGACGGACAATCAGGCCCTGGCCCAGATCGGACTCGTCTCGTTTGCGGCCATCGCCCAGCTTGCACCGGCCTTCTTCATTGGCGTGTTCTGGCGCGAGGCAACGGCGCGGGGCGTGATCGCCGGCATGCTCGCGGGCTTCTTCGTCTGGTTCTATACGCTTCTCATACCGACGTTTTCAGGCTCATCGCCGTTTGTCGCAGCGCTCCTGCTCGATGGGCCATTCGGCATTGACGCTCTGCGCCCGACCCAGCTGTTCGGCGTCGAGCTTGATCGCCTGACGCATGGCGTGGTCTGGAGCCTGTTCGTCAATCTCGCCGTCTTCGTCATGGTGTCCCTGTCCAGGCAGCCAACGTCTGGCGAGGAATTGCAGGCAAACCTGTTCATTCGAAAGCCTGTGACGCGCACGGCCTCAAGCACGTCACAAACTGACACCCGTGTGAGTGTGGGCGCGCTGGAGGATACGGTTGCGCGCTATCTCGGCTCGGCGCGCACTCAACATGCCTTTGCCGCCTATGCTGCCAACCGTGGCCTCAGTCGCACGGACGAGGCTGACGCCCATCTGCTGCGCCAGTCAGAGCACATGCTGGCAAGCGCAATCGGGGCCGCTTCAGCGCGCCTTGTTCTGACGCTGCTGCTGGGGCGCAGGAACGTGTCGCCGGCAGCTGCACTCGCGCTGCTTGATGGCGCGTCGGCTGCCATCGAGTACAATCGCGGCCTCCTGCAGACCGCCATTGACGAGGTTGGCCAGGGCATTGTTGTGCTCGACGCCGACATGTCGCTGGTCATCTGGAACCGCGGATTTCGGGAACTCGCCGATATGCCGGCCGATGCGACCGTGACAGGCCGCTTGATTGGCGACGTCCTCATCGGTCTTGCCCGGACCATGAAGCCGGACACCGACGATGCCGAAGCTTTTGCCGGTCGCGCCATGCGGGCATTTGAACAGGTTGGGAGTGTGCATCGGCTGGGCGTGCCGGGCGTTGAACGCACCCTGGAACTGCGCGCCGCAAAGCTTCCCCATGGCGGGCTTGTCGCAACCTTTACCGACGTCACCGAACAGGTTCGCGCCGCCGATGTGCTCGCCCGCACAAATGAAATGCTGGAACTCCGGGTGCGCGAGCGCACGGAAGAGCTCGAGCGGCTCAACGCTGAGTTGGCTGCAGCAAAGGCGAAGGCAGATGAAGCCAACATCGGCAAGACACGGTTTCTGGCTGCCGCCGGCCACGACATCATCCAGCCGCTGAACGCTGCCCGCCTCTATGCCTCCTCCCTCGTTGAGCAGGGCGTTGGGCCTGGGCAACGTCGCCTCGTGGAGAACATGGACCGCTCGCTGGAAGCTGTTGAGGACATCATCGGAGCTCTCCTCGACATTTCGCGGCTGGATGCCGGAGCGCTGAAGCCTGAGCCCTCGAATTTTGCCTTGTCCGATGTTCTGGACCAGACGGCGGATGACTTCCGCCCGGTTGCATCTGACAAGGGTCTTGATCTGACCATCGTCCCCTCGCGGCTCGCGGTTCGCAGCGACAAGCGCCTGTTGCGCCGTCTGCTGCAGAACCTCGTGTCCAATGCGGTCAAGTACACTATGACGGGCCGCGTTCTGGTCGGCGCAAGGCGCCGGGGGACCTCGGTCGTCCTTGAAGTCTGGGATACGGGTCAGGGCATTCCCGAGCATCAGCGCAAGCTGATCTTTGAAGAGTTCCGCCGCCTTGATGC
>JAIYEB010000016.1 GCA_027487195.1 Hyphomicrobiales bacterium
TCAAGGTCGCTGTCGGCATCGCCCTGGATCACGGACAGCCCACGACTGACGCAGGCCGCGACGTTCTCGCGCTCGACGTCGATCCCGCGCCCCTCGACGCCCTTTTCCCGGCGCAGCAGGTCGAGCAGCGCCCCGTCCCCGCAGCCAACGTCAAGGACACGCGTGCCAGGCTCGATCATCCCCGCGATCAAAACGAGATCGACGCGGCTTTCGGGCAGATCGGGGCCGTGCTCGCTCATGTGAGGCCCCGCGCGCGGGCTGCCGCCTCAAGAAACCCTGTCACTGTTGCAAACAACTCCGGCTCCCAGAGCAGGAAGGCGTCATGGCCCTTGTCGCTCTCGATCTCGACAAACGAGACGGGCGCATTCGCGGCAATGAGCGCATGGACGATCTGGCGGTTGTCGATTGTTGGAAACAGCCAGTCGGATGTGAACGACACGATGCAGAAGCGCGTCTTGGTCCCTTCAAAGGCGCGGGCGAGCACGCCACCGTGGTCTGCGGCCAGATCGAAATAATCCATGGCACGCGTCAGGTAGAGGTATGAATTCGCGTCAAACCGCTCGACGAAGGCAGAGCCCTGATAGCGCAGATAGCTCTCGACCTGGAAATCGGCATCAAAGCCGAAGGTGAGCTTGGGTCTGTCCTGGAGGTTTCGCCCGAACTTGCGCTGCAGCGCCTGCTCCGAGAGGTAGGTGATGTGAGCGGCCATGCGCGCAACCGCAAGCCCCTTGGAGGGTGAGACCCCCTCTTCGAGATAGCGCCCGTCATGCCAGTCGGGATCAGCCATGACAGCCTGGCGACCGACCTCGTGGAAGGCAATGTTTTGCGCCGAATGCTTTGCGCCCGTGGCCATCGGCAATGCGGCAAAGACCCTGTCCTTGTAGGTCGAGGCCCATTCCAGCACCTGCATGCCGCCCATCGAGCCACCGACGACAGCAAACAGGCTGTCGATGCCGAGATGATCGATCAGCGCAGCCTGGGCGCGGACCATGTCGCGGATTGTAATCACCGGCCATGCCAGACCGTAGGGCTTGCCGGTGGCCAGGTTTGTAGACGCAGGCCCCGTTGTGCCCATGCAGCCGCCAAGCACGTTCGCGCAGATCACGAAAAAGCGGTTGGTATCGATCGGTTTTCCAGGCCCGACAAGAATCTCCCACCATCCAGGCTTGTCGGTCACGGGATGACGGTTCGCCACGTGCTGATCGCCTGTGAGCGCATGGCAGATCAAGACAGCGTTTGAGCGTGCCGCGTTCAACGCGCCATAGCTTTGGTAGGCGACAACGAGATCCTCGATGGCCTCACCTGAATCAAGCGTGAGAACGCCAAGCCGCGCCACAAGTGAATGGGGCTCGTCGGCTTCCCGGCGCGCGGCGCTCTCTGAATAGGGTATGGAACGGTCGATTTGTGACATGTGACAGTCGTTCGTTTCTCCGAACGTTTGGAAGGGCAGAACGAATAAGCTGTCACCAGGATTGCGTCAATGCATTCAAGGCCGGGGAAAGTCGTGGGGTGGATACCTACTGCAACCATTCGCGGGGTTGAGCCCGCTGTGGCGCATGTTATGTGCGACATAACAACAAGAGGGGTTGACGCACTTGCGCACCCAACCGGAGACGCCAATGCCCCGCCTGACCGCTGCGCTTTTGACCGCCCTTGTCGCCGCCTTCCTGCTGTTTCCTGATCTTGCTCTGGCTGCAGGCGAGAGCCCCTACAAGATCAAGGGCGGGGACATGGGGCTGGTCTGGACGCTCCCGTTTATCGGCATCCTCCTGTCCATTGCGTTGCTTCCCCTTCTCGCGCCCAGCTTCTGGCACCATCACTTTGGCAAGGTCGCGCTGGGGTGGGCTGCGGCCTTCGTTGTTCCCTACCTGGCGATGACGGGATTTGCAGCGACGGCCTATGTCGTTCTGCACACCATGTTGTTTGAGTACATCCCTTTCATCATCCTGCTGTTTGCCCTGTTCACGGTGGCAGGCGGGATTTTCGTGCATGGCAACATCAAAGGCTCGCCCGCGACGAACACGATGATCTTGGCGATCGGTACGATCCTCGCGAGCTTTGTCGGTACAACCGGCGCTTCGATCATCCTGATCCGGCCGATCATCCGGGCCAATCAGGGCCGCAAGTACATCGTCCACGTCGTGGTGTTCTTCATCTTCCTTGTCTCGAACATCGGCGGTTCGCTGACCCCGCTCGGTGATCCGCCTCTGTTTCTCGGCTTCCTGCGCGGTGTCGACTTCTTTTTCACAACGCGCTGGATGTTCCATGAAATGATGCTCTGCGCGGCCATCCTGCTGCCGGTCTTTTACATGCTGGACCGATATTACTGGTCAAAGGAAGCCAAGGAGCGTGGCGATGAGGCGCCGAAGCCCGGTCCTTTGCCGAAGTTTTCTGACATCGGGATCGAAGGCAAGATCAACTTCCTGCTGCTCGGCGTGATCATTTTCGCGCTGGTCAAGTCAGCGGTCTGGAACCCCAACGTCTCCATTACGATCCACTACAACGACATCCCGCTGCAGTTCCTGCTGCGTGAAGTCGAGTTGCTGATCGTGGCCGGTCTTTCGCTTTGGCTGACGCCAAAGGCCGCGCGCGAAGGCAATGGCTTCAACTGGGACCCGATCCTTGAAGTGGCAAAGCTGTTTGTTGGCATCTTCATTGCCATGACGCCCGTTCTGGCCATCCTGAATGCAGGCAAGGCTGGTGCTGCAGCGCCGCTGGTGGCGCTTGTCTCCAATCCCGACGGAAGCCCGAACAATCTGATGTACTTCTGGTTGGCTGGCGCCCTGTCGTCGTTCCTCGATAACGCGCCAACATATCTCGTGTTCTTCGAGCTGGCGGCGGCGCCCGCGCCTGCAAACGTGTCGTCTGCCCAATACATGATGAACACGCTGCCGTTGACGCTGACCGCGATCTCGTGCGGCGCGGTGTTCATGGGCGCCAACAGCTATATCGGGAATGCTCCGAACTTCATGGTCAAGGCGATCGCCGAGAACATGGGCGTGAAAATGCCCTCCTTCTTCGGGTACTGCGCATGGGCACTCGTGTTCTTGATCCCGACCTTCGTCATGGTCGGTCTCATCTTCTTCCGTTGACGCTGAGCATCGATCCGCGCCTCGCGGATGCCCGCCAGTCCGAAACGGCGCTGGCGGTCGCGCGGGGCACGGGTCGGTTGCTTGTCGGTCTTGGGTTTGCGGTTGCGCGTGAAGTGACACTCAGCTCCGGGCGGCGCTGCGATCTTCTGGCGCTTGGGCAAGACGGCGCGCTCGTGATTGTTGAGGTCAAGTCCTCACTCGAGGACTGGCGCACGGATCGAAAATGGCCGGACTATCGCAAACACTGCGATCAGCTGTTCTTCGCCTGTCCGATTGAGATGGATTCAAGCGTGTTTCCGCACGATGCGGGCCTCATCATCGCGGATGCCCACGGCGCGGAAATGATCCGCGACGCGCCCGAGCATCGTGTGCCAGCGGCGACACGCAAATCGGTCATGACCCGCTTTGGCTTTGCAACGGCGGGGAAGCTGCACCGGCTCTGGGACCCCGGAGCGGTTGGGCTGATCGAGTAGATAAGCCCTTCCCCTGATCTGTCTTCGTCTTTCCAGAATCCTGGGGCGCGCCTATTGTCCCGGAGATGAAGTTTACCTCCCACACAACTGCAAAAGACGCGGTCGAGGCCCTTGTGGCGCTCTACGATCGCAACGTCACCACATTGCGCGAAGCCTTCGCTGGGTTCAGTCGCGGACAAATCCCTGACAAGCGGGTGCGTGCGACATACCCGATGCTGCGCTTGACCATCACGCAGCCCCCCCTTGTCGACCCGCGCCTTGCCTATGGGTTTTGCTCAAGCCCCGGGGTCTATGAAACCACGATCACGCGGCCGGATCTGTTTCGAAGCTACCTGACGAAGCAACTGAAGCTTCTGCTTGAAAACCATCGCTGCCCGATCGAGGTCGGCCCCTCCCAGACCCCGATCCCGATCCATTTTGCCCTTGGCGATGGCTATCACGCCGAGGGTGATCTTGATCAAAATCGGCTGGAGCTTGTCCCGCGACTGTTCGATCTGCCCGATCTCACCATCATGGATGATGCGATTGCAAACGGTAACGCCGGCGTCAGCCCATCAGGCTCGCTTCCGTTGGCCCTGTTTACGGCGCCGCGCATCGATGTGTCCCTGCTCCGGCTGCGCCACTACACCGGAACCTCAGCGCGCCACTTCCAGAACTTCGTGATTTTCACGAACTATCAGTTCTACGTCGACGAGTTTGTGCGCATTGCCCACGGGCTTCTCGCAAAGGAAGCCCATCCCGCACTCGCCGCAGACCATGCCCGCTACACCAGCTTCGTTGAACCTGGCGATGTGATTACGTTCAACGAGAACCTGCCTCGCAGCGAAAACCCCGACCGCGACATTGTTCAGGGCAAGGTGCCTCCGCGCACACCGCAAATGCCGGCCTGGCATCTCAAGATGAATGACCATTCCGGCATCACCATGATCAACATTGGCGTTGGCCCATCCAACGCCAAGACGATCACGGACCATGTCGCTGTGTTGCGCCCCCATGCGTGGCTGATGCTTGGCCATTGCGCGGGCCTTAGAAACAGTCAGGCGCTTGGCGATTATGTGCTTGCACACGCCTATCTCAGAAATGATCACGTTCTTGATCGCGATCTGCCGGTGGACATTCCAATTCCGGCGCTCGCAGAGGTCCAGACGGCTCTTGAGCGGGCCGTGTCCGACGTCACCGGCCTGAAAGGCTATGACCTGAAGCGCATCATGCGCACGGGTACCGTGGCAACGGTCGATGACCGGAACTGGGAGCTTGCCCCGTCCGCAGTCCAGAATCTGCCGCTGTCGCGCTCACGTGCCGTGGCGCTCGATATGGAGTCGGGTACGATTGCTGCAAACGGGTTTCGCTTCCGCGTTCCCTATGGAACGCTGCTGTGCGTGTCCGACAAGCCGCTTCATGGTCAGTTGAAACTGCCGGGGATGGCCGACACGTTTTATCGCCAGCGCGTGAACCAGCATCTTGAAATCGGGCTTCTGGCCATGAAGCTGCTTCGTGAAACGGAGCCAGAGCAGTTGCATTCGCGAAAACTGCGCAGCTTTGATGAGACGGCATTCCAGTAGGCCCGATCACGGTTTGCTGAACCAAGCGTCAAGCCGGATCATCGGCCATATTGCGTTCATATCCTTGCCCAGATTGTCGTGTCGACAAGGGCGAGGGGAATCTGCATCTTGGAACTGATGAAACGCCACACCTTGCTTTACGTTCTCGCTGGTATCTTCGCGCTCGTTGCGACGGTGCTTGCGCTGAACTGGGCTCAGAACCGCCCGACGCTTGTGACCATCGCGGTCGGGCCGGCGTCTTCGGAAACGGATCGTGTGATTCGGGCGTTTGAACGCAGTTTCAGCAACGAGCGCTCTAGTATCCGGTTTCGCATCCTTCAGACCGGCGATTCCTCGGAGTCGGCAAAGGCCCTTGATGCGGGCAAGGCCCAGTTCGCGGTTCTTCGCTCGGATTCAGACATTTCCGAAACCGGGCAGACCGTTGCAATCCTCAACCGGCGACCCGTCGTGATTGTGGCGCGCCGCAGCGAGCGTATCGAAGGCTTCGTCGATCTGGCGCAAAAGCGTGTTGGCCTGGTGCGCGTGACCGATTCAAGCCGCCCCTTGTTCGACAAGATCGCGCAGAGCTTCGATTTCCAGGCGAACACGATCAACGCGATCGAGGTGCAGGCAGCACAGGCCGCCGAGGCCTTGCTGCGCGATCGTGTCGATGCGCTGTTTCTCGTGGCACCGACCGGCAGCGGCCTGGTCAGCAGCCTGATGGCGACACTTGGTCGAGAATTGGGCGATCAGCTGCGGATTGTCGGTGTGGAAGGCGCGCAGGGGATCGCCGTGCGCTTCATTGGCATCGAGCCTGCCGAGGTGCCCCAGGGGGCGTTCGGAGGAAGCCCCGCCCGGCCCATGCAAACCCTGTCAACGGTTGCGATTGGCTATCGCATCGCGGCACGGCGGGATGTGAGCGCAAGCCTTGTCGCAGATGTGGCCCGCGCAATCGATGATGCGCGCATCACGTTGGCGCGTGACCTGCCGCTGGCGCTGCGGATCGAAATCCCCGAGCCTTCTGCCAATTTCGGGCTGCCGGTCCACCCCGGCGCAACCGCCTATCTTGATGGTGAAAGCTTCACATTCTTCGATGTCTGGGGCGATATGGTGCTTTACGGCATGTGGGGCCTCAGCATGGTCGTGTCGGCACTTGTTGCCGGTGTCGGCCTGTTTTCCCGTCGAAGGCGTGAGGATGCGTTGAAGGGGATCGACGGGCTGGTCGGCCTTGTCGACGCCGTCAAGCTCGCCCCTGATATTGAAGAGCTTGATCGGCTTGAGGATGAGGCTGACGCGATCTTTCGTGCTGCTATCTCTGCAGCACGCTCCCATCTGATCGACGCTGATGCGCTGACCGCGTACCGGCTCAGTATTGATGAAGTCCGGCGCATGATTTCCGACCGCAGGGCTAACCTTCAGCGCTCGGCAACTGAAATTGCGCGGGTAGCGGCCCGCCGCAAGCGCGGGCCGGTCGCGGTGTAAGGCGTCGCGTCGGCCATATCTTGGCGACGCGCGAGTTCAGATTGTGCGCCCACCGTCCACTTCGAGCACGACGCCCGTAATGAAGTTCGCCTCATCCGAGCACAGATAAAGCCCGGCATTGGCGATATCCTGCGGGGTTGAAAGCCGGCCCAGCGGAATCGAGGCAACGAATTGCGCCCGCTTTTCCGGCGTGTCCTGACCCATGAAGGTTGGCAGCAACGGCGTCTCGCCGGCCACAGGCGCGAGAGCGTTGACCCGTATCTTGTCCGGCGCCAGTTCAATCGCCATCGAGCGGGTCAGAAGGTTCACCGCACCCTTCGTGCCGTTGTACCATGTCAGACCCGGGCGCGGGCGAATGCCGGCGGTCGAGCCGATGTTGAGGAAGACACCGCCGCCCTGCTTTCGAAACTGCGGGATTGCAGCGTGCGCATAGGCATAGATCGATTTGACGTTGACCGCGTAAACGCGATCAAATTCCGCCTCATCGACCTCGAGCATGGGCTTGTTGCGATGCGAGATGCCGGCATTGTTGACGACAATATCGAGGCGGCCAAAGGCGTCGACGGCGGCTTTCACGCTCGCGGCGGTGTCAGCAAGGCTTGAGACATCGGCCCGGCACGCAATCGCTCCACGGCCGAGTTTTGCCGCCATTTCACGGGCATTGTCGAGGTTGATGTCGACAACAACGATCTTTGCGCCTTCGCGGTGGAAGGTTTCCGCAATACCGGCGCCAAAGCCCTGCGCGCCGCCCGTGACGAGCGCGACCTTGTCCTTCAATCTCATGACGTCTCCTCAGCCGTGCTTCAGCACGATCGTCTTGGTCTGGGTGAAGTGGTTCAGGGCTTCAAAGCCCTTTTCCCGGCCATGGCCGGATTTCTTGACGCCACCGAACGGGAGCTCGATGCCGCCGCCTGCGCCGTAGCAGTTGATGAAGACCTGCCCCGTGCGGATTGCGCGGGCCAGGCGCATCTGGCGCGCGCCATCGCGGGTCCAGACGCCGGCAACAAGTCCATAGTCCGTGGCATTGGCGATCGCGAGCGCCTCTGCCTCGCCCTCAAACGGGATCACCGCAAGGACCGGGCCGAACACTTCCTCGCAGCCAAGCTCCGACTGCGCGCTGACCGGCCCAAACAGGGTTGGCGCGACAAAATAGCCGCCAGGTGGCGCATCGGCTGCAATGCGCCCGCGGGCGAGGACTGGAAGCCCCTGAGCCTCAGCGCGTTTCACGAATCCCTCAACCCGCGCCTTCTGCTTCGGGTTCATCAAGGCGCCGCAGCTCAGATCCGCCTCATGCGAGCCAACGGTTATGGCAGAAAAGCGCTCGACGAGTTTTGGAATGAACGTGTCGTAGATCGAGCGTTCGATCAGGAGCCGCGACCCCGCCGAGCAGGTCTGGCCAGCGTTCTGCACAATTGCATTGATGACGACGGGCAGCACCTGATCGAGATCCGCATCGGCAAACACGATCTGCGGGGATTTTCCACCCAGTTCCAGGGTGACGCCTGCGTGATGGTCTGCCGCCGCGCGCTGAACCATGGCACCGACTTCCGGCGAGCCGGTGAAGGAAATGAAGGCAATGTCACGATGCCGCGTCAAAGGCGCGCCGGCAGCCTCGCCCGTGCCCGTCACGATGTTCAGGACGCCCGGGGGCAAGCCCGCCTCATGGAGCAGAGCCGATAGCGCAAGCGTCGACAGGCAGGCATCCTCAGCTGGCTTCAACACGCACGCATTGCCTGCTGCAAGCGACCCGCCGACCGAGCGGCCATACATTTGCGCGGGGTAATTCCATGGGATGATGTGACCCGTGACGCCCCAGGGCTCCCGGATCGTCAGGGCGGTGAAACCATCAAGCGTTGGAATCGTATCGCCATGAAGCTTGTCGGCCGCTCCGCCATAAAACTCGAAATAGCGCGCGACAGCGGTCATGTCGTTTCGCGCCTGCGTCATGGGCTTGCCGGTATCCATGGCCTCGATCACGGCGAGCTTTTCGTGATCGCGTTGAACGAGCTGTGCGGCCTTCAGCAGAATGCGCCCGCGATCCAGTGCTGACGTGCGGCTCCAGACCGTTTCGAACGCGGCTTTTGCAGCGCCAACCGCGCGATCAACGTCGCCTGCGTCGCCTGCGGGAATGGTTGCAAACACCGCGCCGGTTGACGGCGAAACCACATCAATCCGCGCCCCGCCTGCGGCGTCGATCCACGCGCCGTTCAAAAGCATCTTGTGATGGGCAAGGCCCGCGCTGGTCGTGGTTGCGATTGTCATTGCGCTTGTCTCCAGGAGGCAGACCTTAAGCGCAGAGTTCGGCTTCGAAAAGTCATTGTCGCGCAGATCTTCATTGCCCAATCCTGCGCCACAGATGCCTCTTGATCAAACGCTGGTTCTGGTGTGGTTGACGCTCATGAGCATCACACGTCGGACTGCCCTTGGGCTCGCTGCAAGCCTTGCAACGCCCCTTCTTGCAACTCCCGCTCTGGTCGGCGCGCAGCCGCTGCGGCGGGTGGTTTTTGGTACGAACTGGATCGCCCAGCCCGAGCATGGCGGGTTCTATCAGGCGGTTGCCGATGGAACCTACGCGCGGCTTGGCCTTGAGGTTGTGATCAGGCCTGGCGGTCCGCAGGTCAACAACCGTATTCTTCTGCCCGTTGGGCAGATCGATTTCTTCATGGGCGGCAATCTGATTCCCGCCTTCCTGGCTGTCGAAAACAACATCCCCACCATGATCGTCGCAGCGATGTTCCAAAAGGAGCCGCAGGCGATTTTTGTCCATCCCGGACAGGGGCTTGATACGTTTGAGAGCCTGAAGGGAATTGATCTTCTCATTTCGCAGGTGGGGCTCGCCTCGTTCTTTCGCTGGATGGAAGCCGAGCATGGTTTCTCTCGGGCTCGCGTCAGGCCCTACACCTTCAACTCGGCGCCATTCTGCGCCAATCAACGCCTCGGCCAGCAGGGGTATGTGACGGCCGAGCCGTTTGGAATCAGGCGCAATTGCGGGTTTGACCCTGTATCCTACCTGCTCGCCGACCATGGCTTTGACACCTATGCCACGACGATCGAGGCGCGACGCTCGATGGTGGTGGAGGAGCCGGATGTGGTGCGGCGGTTCGTTGAAGGGTCGATCCGGGGGTGGGCAAGCTATCTCGATGGCAATCCCGAGCCGGGGAACGCCTTGATCAAGCGGGACAATCCCGACATGTCCGATGGCCAGATCGCCTTCTCCCATGAGGCGCTGAAGCGCTATTCGATCCTGCGCTCAAGCGAGACCGAGCGCCTTGGCATCGGCGCAATGACTGATCAGCACATGGCGAGCTTTGCACAGAAACTGGTGCGTTCCGGCATCCTGAAAGCGGACACGGACATCACGCGCGCCTATACGCTGGCTTTCGTCAACACGGGGCTTGCCGCAAGCCCGGGCCGGTGAAAACACGATGACAACTGGATTTCTGTCTCTTCCCGACGCTCCGCGGGTCACGCTCAAGAACGCGACTGTTCCGATCTCGCTGCTTGATGTGCCCGCTGGTCGCGTTCGCGCCCATGGCGATGGGCTGGCGCGGGTTGATCTCGTGCTCTCCCATGGCCGCGTCGTCGATGTCATGCCGGGCGGGACGCCCAGTGTGCTGGCAAGCGTTGATCTCAAAGGCGCCATGGTCTGGCCCGGCTTTGTTGACGTGCACACGCACCTCGACAAGGGGCACATCTGGCCGCGCCGCCCGAACCCCGATGGAAGCTTTCCAGGTGCGCTGGCCGCTGTTGGTGCCGACCGCCTCGCAAGCTGGACTGCGGACGACGTCAAGACGCGCATGGAGTTTTCGCTGCGCTGTGCCTATGCCCACGGCACGGTAGCAATCCGAACGCACATTGATTCAGCGTTCGGGCAGGAGGATATCTCCTGGCCGGTCGTCGCAGACATGCGCGAGACCTGGGCCGGCCGCATTACACTTCAGGCCGCATCGCTGACGGGTGCGGATGGGTTTGCCGACCCTGAACTCGTTATGAAGATCGCGCGCATCGTGAAGCGCTACGGCGGCATTCTGGGTTGCGTCACCTACAAGACGCCAAACCTTGGGGCCGCGCTCGACAACGTGTTCAAGGCCGCTTTCGAGCTTGGTCTCGAGCTCGATTTTCACGTCGACGAGAACCAGGACCCCGAGAGCCGGTCGCTGGAAGCCATTGCCGACAAGGTGATCGAGACCGGATATGACCGTCCACTGGTCGTCGGCCATTGCTGCTCGATTGTGCGCCAGAGTGCGGACGAGCAAAAGCGCGTCATCGACAAGCTTGCGCGCGCCAGGATCGCGGTTGTCTCACTTCCCATGTGCAACCTCTATCTTCAGGATCGCACGCCCGGAGGCGGCATCACGCCGCGCTATCGAGGCCCGACGCTGCTCCATGAAATGAAGGCCGCCGGCGTGCCTGTGATGATTGCGTCCGACAATACGCGCGACCCGTTCTACGCCTATGGCGATATGGACGGGCTTGAGGTCTATCGCGAGGCGACCCGTATTCTCCATCTCGATCATCCCGTTGGCGACTGGCCGGCAGCCATCACGGCAACGCCTGCGCGCCACATGGGTTTGGCGGATCGTGGCGTGATCCGGATCGATGGTCCGGCGGATCTCGTGGTGTTCCGCGCCCGCAGCTTTACCGAGCTTTTGTCGCGGCCCCAGTCAGACCGCACCGTGCTGCGTGCCGGCGCTGCGATTGATACAGCCTTGCCCGACTATTCCGAACTCGATCTCTTGATGGAAACACGCGCATGAGCCTCGAAGCCCTGAAGTCCGATCTCGGCAGCATCAAGACAGAGGATAATCCGGCGCTGGTTCGCCAGAAGAGCCGCGACTTCTTCTGGTACTCGCCGCTGCTGAAAAAGCAGCTCGACCACGTGACCGGCGACCTTGTGGCCATGCCAACGACCATTGAAGAGGTCGTGACGGTGCTCGCCTCCTGCTACAAGCACGGCATTGCGGTCACACCACGCGGCACGGGAACTGGCAATTATGGTCAGGCCATGCCGCTCTCGCGCGGTGTGGTCCTTGATCTGTCAGGTCTGAACAAGGTCAAGCACATCGCGCTCGGGCGGGTTGTGGCGGAGGCCGGCGCCATCCTTTCCGATATCGATGTTGAAACGCGCCAGCACTCGAACCAGGAGCTTCGTCTCCATCCCTCGACCTACAAGACCGCCACAATCGGCGGGTTTGTTGCGGGAGGCTCCGGTGGCGTTGGCTCGATCAGCTGGGGTGGCCTGCGGGATGCGGGAAACATCATCTCGCTGAAAATCGTCACCATGGAAGCAACGCCGCGCGTCCTGACCCTGACCGGCAATGACCTGCTCAAGGTGGCGCACGCCTACGGCACGAACGGGGTGATCGTCGAAGTCGAAATGCCCTTGATGCCGGCCTATGCATGGGTTGACGTGCTGGTGGCTTTCCCGTCGCTGCGCCCGGCCGTTGAGTTCGGCAATCATCTCGGGCGGATGGACGGCCTGCAGAAGAAGCAGCTCGCAGTGGTTGGTGCACCCGTGCCGCACACCTACTTCCTGCGCCATCAGAAGTATCTGAAGCCTGAGCATTCGGTGGTTTCGGCCATGATTGCGCCGCATGCGATGGACGCCTTTGTCACCGCAGTTGCCGGCGCGAAGGGCGATCTGGTGTTTCGTTCAGACACCGCAACAGCCGAGGAAATGAAGGGTCTGCCGCCGGCCTATGAGCTTGGGTGGAACCACACGACGCTGCGCGCGCTTCGGGTCGACCCCTCCATTACCTATCTCCAGGTGCTCTATCCCTTCCCGGATCAGGTCGAAAAGGTCATGAAGATCAATGAGATCTTCGGCGACGAAGTGCCAACGCACCTCGAATTCGTCCGTTTCGACGGGGATGTCACCTGCTTTGGCCTGCCGCTGGTGCGCTACACCACCGAAGAGCGGCTTGAAGAGATCATTCGGCTGCATGAAGAAAATGGCTGCCCGATCTTCAACCCCCATCGCTACACGCTGGAGGAGGGCGGCATGAAGCAGTCAGACCCGGTCCAGCTCGCATTCAAGAAGGAAGCTGATCCGAAGGGGCTGCTCAACCCTGGCAAGATGATCGCCTGGGATGATCCAAACTATGATTTTGCCAGCGGAAAGCTCTACCTTTTCAAGGGCCTGCAGGCGGCTGAATAATGCGTATCCTTGTCCTTTACGCCCACCCCGTCGAGACGTCGTACAACGCGGCGCTGCATGAGACTGTTGTCAGCGAGCTTCGCAAGGCGGGTCATGACGTCGATGACTGCGACCTCAATGCCGAGGGGTTCAATCCGGTCCTGACGCGCGAGGAGCGGCTTGGCTATCATGACGTGGAGACGAACACGAAACCGGTCCAGAGTTACGTCGACCGCGTGCTTGCCGCCGAGGCCCTGGTCATCGTCACGCCGATCTGGAACTTTGGCTGGCCGGCCATCCTGAAGGGTTTCTTCGATCGGGTGTTCCTGCCGGGCATCTCATTCAAGATGGTCGATGGCAAGGTCAGACCCAGTCTCTGGAACATCAAGAAGTTTGCTGTGGTCTGCACCTATGGTGGGGCGCGCTGGCGTGCGATGCTGATGCGCGATCCGCCGCGAAAGGTCGCTCACGGTCCGTTGCGCGTGGTCATGCACCCGACGACCCGCATGAAGTATCTCGCATTGTATGATCTGAACCGGGCGACCGATGCGCAACGCAATGAATTTCGCGGCAAAGTTGGGCGGGAAATGGCGAGCTTCTAGTTTCGTCATCGAACTGTCACGCATGATGGGCAGGGTCAGCCCATCGTGCGGAGGCATGGAATGAGTGGTGCATTTGACAAGAGCGTGTCGACGCGGCTTGCGTTGGTCGCAAAACTGCATCGTGCGCGTGCGGCGCAGCTTCTGGGCACAATCGGGCTTCACCCCGGCCAGGAAGTGATCCTGAAATCCTTGGCCGAAGAAGATGGCCGCTCGATGACAGATCTGGCTCTCGCTTTGCTTGTTCGCCCGCCAACTGTCACAAAAATGGTGACACGCCTTGCAGCCCAGGGCCTCGTTGAGCGTCGCGGTGCAGCCACTGACGCGCGCCAGGCCCTTGTGTTTCTGACCGAACAGGGCCGGGCCCGCACGGCCGAGATCGATGAGCAGTGGAAGCGTCTCGAGAAGCATACGACCCAAGGTCTTGATGACAAGGATCGAAAGCGTCTGCGCAAACTCCTGCGCCGGGTAGCGGGCAATCTCGCGCCCCACAAGGAGTTTGCGGGCGAAGAGGCCGAAGACGATTCCGAGAGCTCGGAATAGAGCATTTCTCCATTGCGCCACCGAAACAGCGCGCATGGGCCGGATCATCAGCCGATTCGCGCGTCCGCGCTGCCAGCGCAATCGCCAGTATCAGCGCTCGCAATGTGCGCCCGGCGCTTGCGCGATCACCACGCACAAGGCGGGCAGAATTGCCACGAAATTGCCGTGCAGTTCAGGTCTTGTCGCAATCATGTTGGCGGATTCGCCCGGCTGCGCTAGGAAGCGCTGATCCGGTCGTTGCGACCGTGTTCGGGGATAGAGCCATTGATGCCGGCGAAACTGATCAACCGTGTTCTTGCAACAGCTGCCCTGGGCCTTGCCCTTGCGCTTGGTGCCTGCGCCAACACAGGCGAAGGCGGAAGCTCTTCCGGCGGGGGTGGCGGCATCCTTGGTCTGTTCCAGCCGCCGCAGGCCACCGTCGAGGCGGAGGCGGTTCCGGCGGGCAGGCTTTACAATGAAGGCCTTGCGCTGGTGCAGCGCGCGCAGTTTCGCGCAGCCGCGCGCCGGTTCGAGGATGTCGATCGCCAGCACCCGGCCAGCGAATGGGCTCGCCGCGCGCAGTTGATGATTGCCTATTCCTGGTATCAGGCAGGCGACTTTGATCAGGCGGCCCTTGCAGCCGAACGTTTCGTTTCACTCAATCCCGCGTCAGAGGATGCGGCCTATGCGCAGTATCTGATCGGCGACAGCTATTTCCGCCAGATCCCGGATGCCCAGCGCGATCAGGCTCGTTCCGAGCGCGCGTTGATGGCTTTGTCTGAAGTGCGCCGGCGCTGGCCCAACTCCGAGTATGCCCGCGCAGCCGAGCAGCGCATCCTGATTGCGCGCGACCAGCTCGCGGCCA
>JAIYEB010000090.1 GCA_027487195.1 Hyphomicrobiales bacterium
CGCCTTCTGGCGCGCCGCCCGGACATCAAGCTGCTGTTCCTTGTTGGCTCCTGCCCCTCCGAGGTCATCAAGCTTGATCTTGGTCGTGCGGCGTCGCGCCTGTCGCGCCTGCATGAACCCGCCGTACGCGTGCTCGCCTACTCTGGCAGCGGCATCGAGACGACCTTCACGCAGGGTGAGGATGCGTGCCTGACAGCGCTTGTGCCGGACATGCCCGTCGCGAAGCCTGATGCTGCGCTGTCGCTGCTTGTTGCGGGCGCTTTGCCGGATGTGGTCGAGGACCAGTTCATCCGACTGTTCAACGAGCTTGGAATTGGCCCTGTTGGTTTTCTGCCTGCGCGCCAGTCGCGCAAACTGCCGCCTGTTGGCCGCAACACCCGCTACATCCTGGCCCAGCCCTTCCTGAACGATACGGCGCGCATTCTGGAAGCGCGCGGCGCAGTGCGCATTGATGCGCCCTTCCCGTTTGGCGCTGAAGGCACAACCGCGTGGCTCAAGGCGATTGCCGATGTCTTCGGCGTCTCGGACGAGCTGTTTGCAAAGGTCACGACACCGCGCGCCGAGCGCGCAACCCGCGCCATCGAGCGGCACAAGACCCGGCTGTCCGGAAAGCGTGTCTTTTTCTTCCCCGACAGCCAGCTCGAAATCCCCATGGCGCGCTTTCTGGCGCGCGAAGTCGGCGTTGAATTGATCGAGGTTGGCACACCTTTTCTGCAGCGCCAGCACCTTGCGGCGGATCTGGCCATGATCCCGGCCGGCGTCACCATTTCGGAAGGCCAAGACGTTGATCGCCAACTCGACCGCGCCCGCGCGGCAAAGCCCGATCTCGTTGTGTGCGGCCTTGGCCTTGCCAACCCGCTTGAGGCCGAGGGCATCGCAACGAAATGGTCGATCGAACTCGTGTTCACCCCCGTGCACGGCTACGAACAGGCGGCTGATCTGGCCGAACTGTTTGCGCGCCCTCTGGCACGGCGCGAACGGCTGGAGGTCTGATCATGCAGCTCACGGTCTGGACCTATGAAGGCCCTCCCCATGTCGGCGCCATGCGCGTCGCGACAGCTATGGAAGGCCTGCATTACGTCTTGCATGCGCCGCAGGGCGACACCTACGCCGACCTTCTTTTCACGATGATCGAGCGGCGCTCCAAGCGCCCGCCGGTGACATACACGACCTTTCAGGCCCGTGATCTTGGCGGCGATACGGCTGAGCTGTTCAAGAACGCCTGCCATGAAGCCTATGAGCGTTTCAAGCCTGAGGCGATGATCGTTGGCGCATCCTGCACGGCAGAGCTGATCCAGGATGATCCAGGAGGTCTCGCCAAGGCGCTGAACCTGCCCATTCCGGTCATTGCGCTCGAACTTCCCTCTTATCAGAAGAAGGAAAACTGGGGCGCAGCCGAGACGTTCTATCGCCTGGTGCGTGCGCTTGCTGGTCCATATGCCCCGGCACCCGGGACAAAGCGCCCGGAGCGCGAGCCTGGCCGCCGGCCGGTTGCTAACATCCTCGGCCCGACCGCGCTCGGATTTCGCCATCGCGATGATGTCACCGAGGTAATCGATCTTCTGGCCCGCATCGGGGTCGATGTCGGCGTGGTGGCACCCATGGGCGCGCGCCCCGCCGACCTTGCCCGCCTCGGCAATGCCGACTTCAACGTCGTGCTTTACCCCGAGACCGCTGGCGTCGCGGCACAATGGCTGAAGCGCACCTTTGGCCAGCCCCATACGACAGTGGTTCCGATCGGGGTGGGCGCCACACGACGCTTCATCAAGGAAGTCGCAGGCCTCGCAGGCCTTGATCCCGGACCAGCGCTTGATCCGGAAAACTCGCGTTTGCCCTGGTACTCGCGCTCGGTCGATTCAACCTACCTCACGGGCAAACGGGTTTTCGTGTTCGGCGACGCGACCCATGCGCTCGCCGCCGCCGAGATCGCGACCAAGGAGTTTGGCTTCGAGCTGGTCGGGCTTGGTACCTACAGCCGCGAGTTCGCGCGCGAGGTTCGCGAGGCTGCCGCAGGCTACGGGCTCGAGGCCGTCATTGGCGATGACTATCTCGATGTCGAGGAGAAGATCGCTGCCTCGCATCCGGAGCTGGTGCTCGGGACCCAGATGGAGCGCCATATCGCCAAGCGCCTGGGCATTCCCTGCGCCGTGATCTCGGCTCCGGTTCACGTTCAGGATTTCCCGGCCCGTCACTCGCCACAGATGGGTTTTGAGGGTGCGAACGTCTTGTTCGACACCTGGGTCCATCCGCTGATGATGGGTCTTGAAGAGCATCTTCTTGGGATGTTCCGCGAGGACTTTGAGTTTCGCGATGGTGTCGGCCCGTCTCATCTTGGACATGCCGGATCAAAATCGCATGCACCCGAAGAAAAAGAACAGGCCTCTGACCTTGCGCTGGCGGAACCAGCACCGGTCGAAGCCATCTCGCCCGCCCCCTCCGTAGAGCCACAAAAGGCTGCTGCGGCAGAACCGGCGGCCTGGAGCCTTGAGGCTGAAAAGGAGCTTCGCAAGATCCCCTTCTTTGTGCGCGGCAAAGCACGGCGCAACACCGAAGCCTATGCCAACGAGCGCGCCATATCGGTTATCACGGTGGAGACCCTGTACGATGCCAAAGCCCATTTCGGCCGCTGAAGCACCGTCGATCCGGGTTGTGGTCGTCACGCTTGACGATCACCTCGCGGGTGCCGCGTTGCGTTGCGAACGGGCGTTGCAGCGATCGATACCGGGGCTCAGCCTTGCCTTTCATTCCGCCGCCATGTGGGGCGAGGACGCAACCGCGCTTGAAGAGGCCAAGGCCGATATTGCAGCGGGCGACATCATTCTCGTCACCATGATGTTCATGGACGAACACGCCCGCGCGATCCGGCCTGCGCTCGAAGCACGTCGGATGTCATGCGATGCGCTCGTGGCCGTCATGTCGATACCGGAAATCGCCAAGCTCACCCGCATGGGCAAGCTCGTCATGGGCGGTCCTGAAAGCGGCATGATGGCGATGCTGAAGAAGCTGCGGGGCAAGTCATCGTCCGGCGCGCCCAGCGCTGGCGCAAAGCAGATGGCCATGTTGCGCCGGCTGCCTCGCTTGCTGCGCTTTATCCCTGGAACGGCCCAGGACCTGCGCATCTACTTCCTGACGCTGCAATACTGGCTTGCGGGCTCGGAAGAAAACCTCAGCGCCCTGATTTCCTGCCTCGTCGACCGCTACGCTGATGGTCCGCGCAAGGTCTATCGCGGCACTTTGAAGATTGCCGACCCGATCGATTACCCCGATGTCGGCATCTATCATCCGCGCATGAAGGGGCGGATCGGCGATGATCCGGACCAGATCCCCGCGCGCGCCATCGGCGCTGTCAGGGAAAAGCGCGGCCGCGTCGGCGTCCTTGTGCTGCGCTCCTATCCGCTCGCTGGAAACACCGCCCACTATGACGGGGTGATCGCATCGCTTGAGGCGCGCGGTCTTGAGGTTGTGCC
>JAIYEB010000055.1 GCA_027487195.1 Hyphomicrobiales bacterium
AAGCTCTACTCACCTGATGGCCCGACAGGCCGACTTGGCCTTGTCGAGTTCCGTTGCTTTGAAATGCCGCCGGATGCGCGCATGAGCCTTGCCCAGCAACTGCTTCTCAGGGCGCTCACCGCGCAGTTGTGGAAGTCGCCGGTGGAAGGCACGTTTATTCGCTGGGGCACGTCGTTGCATGACCGCTTCATGCTGCCGCATTTCCTGTGGGAGGACTTCCTGTCGCTCCTCGAGGGACTGAAATCCTCGGGCTACAGCTTCGATCCAAGCTGGTTCAAGGCGCATCTGGAGTTTCGCTGCCCGTTCGTTGGGCGGGTCCAGCACCAGGGCGTTACGCTGGAGCTGCATCAGGCGCTGGAGCCATGGCATGTCATGGGCGAGGAAGGCGCGATTGGCGGCACGGTCCGCTTTGTCGATTCCTCAGTCGAGCGCCTGCAGGTCAAGGTCAGTGGCGCAATCCCCGGCCGCCATATCGTGACGTGCAACGGACGGCGCGTGCCGTTGGCCCCGACAAATACGCCGGGCGAGGCTGTGGCCGGCGTGCGGTTCAAGGCCTGGCAGCCCTCAGCCTCGTTGCATCCGACCATCCCCGCCCATGCCCCGCTGACGTTCGATATCTATGACAGCTGGAGCGGGCGTTCGATTGGAGGGTGCGTCTATCATGTCGCTCATCCAGGCGGGCGAAACTATGATACGTTTCCCGTCAACGCCTACGAGGCGGAGGCGCGGCGACTGGCGCGCTTTTCCGAGGTGGGCCATACAACGGGTGCCATGCATGCACCGCCCGATGAGCGCGCCACGGAATTCCCCTTGACCCTTGATCTGCGCAGGACCCCAGCCTGAGATGTCGTCTGCAGCCCTATCCGGCACCCGGCGCTCAAACAGGCGGATCAGCCGTCTGATCGATGGCTATCGCCCGCTTGAGGGCGTTTATGACGAGTTGATGGATGAGACGGGCAACCCGCGGGAGCATTGGGGCCCGGTTCTCGACGGGCTTGCCGAGTTCTCACCTGCCGAGATCCAGCGCCGGTTTGAGACCGCTGACCGGCATCTGAAGGATTCCGGTGTGTTCTACCGGGTGTTTGATGACCCGGATGGTGGCGAGCGCTCCTGGCCGCTTGCGCATGTTCCGATGGTCATTCCGGACACGGAATGGGCCGAGCTGTCTCAAGGCCTGATCCAGCGGGCCAATCTCCTCGATATGATCCTGGATGATGTCTACGGCGAGGGGCGCCTTGTTCAGGAGGGCTTCCTTCCCGCAGCCGTCGTGGCGGGCAACCCTGAGTATGTTCGCGCGCTGGCCGATGTGAAGGTCAAGGATGGCCGGCGGCTTTCGTTCTACAGCGCGGATATTGGTCGTGGGCCAGACGGGCGCTGGTGGGTCCTGCAGGATCGCGCACAGGCCCCTTCCGGCGCTGGCTATGCGCTGGAAAACCGGATTGCGCTCAATCGTGCGTTCCCTGATTTGCGGCGCACACTGAATGTCGAGCGTCTGGCACCCTTCTTTCAGGCCTATCGCGCCGGTCTTGCGCGCCTGGCCGGTCGCCCCAACGCCCGGATCGGGGTCTGGACGCCAGGCGCACTCAACGAAACCTACTTCGAGCACGCCTATCTCGCGCGCTATCTCGGCCTGTTGCTGGTTGAAGGCGCCGACCTCGTCGTGGATGGCGACACCGTCTATGTCCGCACCGTTGAGGGCCTGAAGCGCGCGGATGTGCTGCTTCGGCGCATCGACGCCGATTTTGCTGATCCGCTCGAGTTGAATGCGAATTCCTATCTCGGCGTTCCAGGGCTTGTTCAGGCGATACGCGCCGGCAATGTGTCGATTGCAAACTCGCTTGGGTCCGGCTTTGTCGAAGCGCGCGCGCTGATTGCATTCCTGCCAAGCCTCGCCAAGCATCTGCTTGGAGAAGAGCTGAAGCTGCCGCAGGTTGCGACCTGGTGGTGTGGCCAGAAGTCCGAGCGTGCCTATGTGCAGTCCAGGCTCGATGAGCTTGCGCTCGCACCGGCGTTTCCGCTGACGCAGCCGGGCCTGTTTGCCGAAGGCCATGTCTTTGGCAGCGATCTCGACCTTGCCGACAAGGCCAACGTGCTGCAGACGCTGGAGCGGCGTGGCGTTGACCTTGTGGGTCAGGAAGTCGTGCATCTCTCGACAACGCCGGTCTGGAAGGATGGAAAGCTCTCGCCGCATCCCTTCACGATGCGCGTGTTCGTCGCCTCCGATGGCGATGGCAACTATACCGTGATGCCCGGTGGCTTTTGCCGCGTCACGGACAAGGAAGATGCCCGGGCGGTTGCCATGGGGCAGGGCGTGCGCTCCACAGATGTCTGGGTTATCTCGGACTCGCCCGTTGAGCCCGTCTCCCTTATCCCCCAGCGCGATCAGACCCCTGTCCGCCGGATCACCGGGGCCCTGCCAAGTCGGGCTGCGGACAATCTGTTCTGGCTTGGTCGATATCTTGAACGGTGCGAGGCAACGCTGCGGATTGTGCGCGCGCTTGATCAGCGCACGACGGAAGCAGCCTCTGGCACAAGTGCGGTCCCCGTGCGCCGGCTTGTCGAAATGCTGGTTGCCTGGGGCGCCATTCCGGGGCCGCAACTGCCATCACCCGCAGCGTTCAGTGCGGTTCCAGCCCAGGCGCTGACCCGGTTCGATGTGCCTGGCTCAGCGCTGGTTCTTGCCCAGGAAGCGCGCAGGACGGCTTCAGTCATCCGGGAGCGGTTCTCGCGGGACGCCTGGCGGGCGCTTGAAGATCTGGCGGCCAGACTTCAGGGCGAGGGCGAGGACGAGCGGGCGCGTGGCGATGCTTTCGAGCGCGCAGAACGTGCGCTGCGCGATGTCGCCGCGTTTTCGGGCCTTGCGTCCGAGAACATGAATCGCATGGCTGGCTGGCTGTTCCTTGATATGGGCCGGCGCATTGAACGCGCGGTCGCCACCTGTCGCTTTTGCCGCGCCTTTGCCGATACCAACGCCACGCCGGAAATGCTCGATCTGCTGCTCGACCTTGCCGACAGCCAGATCACTTATCGCGCCCGTTACATTCTTGGCGCTGCGCGCGCGCCCGTCGTCGATCTTGTTGCGCTTGATCCTGCAAACCCCCGCTCGGTCGCGTTTCAGGTCGAGCGCATTCTGGATCATCTTCGCGCGCTGCCGGGTGGCCCGACAGATGGGATCAAGAGTAAGGCGGAAAAGGCCGCGCTCAGGCTTGCCGCAGACTTTGCGGTTGCCGACCCCACAGCCTTTGACCGCTCGCGGTTCATGGTTGCAGAGCAGGCCCTGATGGCAATCTCGGATGAGATCGGCGCGCGGTTTTTCGTCCGGCGCAAGGCTGACATGGTCGAGGAGGGTCTTGCGTGAGGTACGATATCCGCCACGTCACGGCCTACACCTACGGCGCACCCGTGCCGCAGGCGCGTTGCGTCATGCATCTCCTGCCAACAGCACGCGCCAGCCAGACCGTATCGCGCTCTGCCGTCACGATCCGCCCGGAACCCACCTGGAGACGCGAGCGGACAGACGCCTTCGGCAACGATGTGATCGATGTCGGATTCGAGACGCCGCATGATCGCCTGCAGATCATCGCGACCTCCTCTGTCGAAATTGCATCGCCCGACCTGCCAAACCCGGCTTCGACGCCGACATGGGAAGCGGTGCGCGCCGCCACGCTTGAAACCATGGATCTTGGGCGCGACAGCCCGGTTCATGGGTTGTTTCCAAGCCGCCATGTCCCGCTCGTTGGCTCCATTACGTCCGAGGCGGCAGCCATGTTCGTGGCGAACCGCCCGATTCTGGAAGCGGCGCTTGCGCTGACCAAAAAGATCAAGGCGAGCTACCTGTACGATCCCAAGGCCACCGAGATTTCGACGCCGATCGTCGAGGCTCACCGGCTCCGGCGCGGCGTCTGTCAGGACTTCGCGCATATCATGATTGCGGGTCTGCGCGGTCTTGGCCTCTCGGCCATGTATGTCTCGGGCTACCTCAGGACGATCCCTGCCAAGGGCAAGGAACGGCTTGAAGGTGCGGACGCCTCTCATGCCTGGGTCTCGCTGTGGTGTGGGCCGCAGATCGGCTGGGTTGGACTTGATCCAACAAACGGCATCCCCGCTGGGACCGATCATGTGGTCATCGCGATTGGTCGTGACTATGCCGATGTGGCGCCGGTCTCTGGCGTGATCCTCTCTTCGGGCAAGCACGACATGTCGGTTGCGGTTGATGTGCTCCCGATTGAGTGATCCACAAAGAGCTTGAATGGTCGAGAAGCGGACCCGACATCCGTTCGTACACAAGGAAACTCCCATGCCCGGCCCGACAACGCCTGATCCGCGTTTCGATGTTGACCTTTTTGTTATCGGCGCTGGCTCTGGCGGGGTGCGCGCGGCCCGCATTTCGGCCGGCTATGGCGCGCGCGTCATGGTTGCGGAAGAGTACCGCGTGGGGGGCACATGCGTTATCCGCGGCTGTGTCCCGAAGAAGCTCCTGGTCTACGCATCGCGCTTTGCCGACAGTTTTGAAGATGCCGAAGGGTTTGGCTGGTCCGTTCCTCCGCCCTCGTTTGACTGGCCAACGCTCATCGCCGCCAAGGACAAGGAAATTGCCCGTCTTGAGGAGATTTACAGCCGCAACCTGAACAAGGCCGGTGTGACGATCGTTCCCGAGCGTGCCGAACTTGACGGGCCCAATGCCGTGCGCCTTGCCTCTGGAAAGCGCATTACGGCCAAGACGATCCTGATCGCAACGGGCGCGCGCCCGTCGATGCCCGTGGAGCTTGACGGCTACCAGCATGCGATCTCCTCGAATGAGGCGTTTGATCTGAAGACACTGCCAAAGCGCATCGCAATTGCAGGCGGTGGCTACATTGCGGTTGAGTTTGCCGGGATCTTCGCAGGCCTTGGCTCTGAAGTGACGCTCGTTTACCGCGGCCCGGAAATCCTGCGGCCCTTTGACATCGACATGAAGCGCGGGGTGGCTGAGGCCTATCAGAAGCGCGGCATCAAGATTCTGACAAACGCTGCTTTCGAGCGCATCGAGACAACGGGCGCTGGCCTGAAGGCCACGTTGCGATCTGGCGGGCATCTCGATGTTGATCAGGTCATGTTCGCGATTGGTCGAAAGCCGAACGTCGCCGGTCTTGGCCTTGAGAGCGCCGGTGTGGCGCTTGGCGAGGACAATGCCATCATCGTTGACGGGTACTCCCGCACCAACGTCCCCTCGATCTATGCCGTTGGTGATGTGACGAACCGGGTCAATCTGACGCCTGTTGCCATCCGGGAAGGGCATGCCTTTGCCGACACTGTATTCGGCGACAAGCCGACCCGCGTCGATCACGCAAACATTCCAACGGCAGTGTTCTCGACGCCTGAGATCGGTACCGTTGGCATGACGGAGCAGGACGCCAGGCGGGATCTGCCGGTACTCCATATCTTCCGAACGAGTTTTCGACCCATGGCAGCAACCCTGTCGGGACGTGATGAGCGGGTTATCATGAAGCTCCTGGTCGATGGCGAGACCGACCGGGTTGTTGGTGCCCACATCCTGGGGCCTGACGCGGGTGAACTGGCGCAGCTCCTGGGTGTTTTGCTTGTCATGGGTGCAACGAAGCGCGACTTTGATCGCACCATGGCGCTGCACCCGTCCGCGGCCGAGGAACTGGTCACGATGCGCGAGCCAAGCGAACGCGTCATCAGGTCGAATGAGTCCGGCGGGACATCATGACAGGTTCGCACCATGTCTGATGCTTCGCCCGCTTTGATCGTTTCGCTGGTCGTGGCGGTTGCCGAAAATGGTGTTATCGGCGCTGCTGGCGACATGCCCTGGAAGCTCGGGTCCGACCTCAAGCGGTTCAAGGCCATCACCTGGGGCAAACCGGTTATCATGGGGCGAAAGACGCACGTCTCCATTGGATTTGCACTGCCCGGCAGGCCAAATCTCGTGGTGACACGCGACCCGAGTTTCACAAGCCCCGGGATTGAAACCTTTCCATCCCTTGAGGCAGCCCTCGACCGGGCAGATGAGCTTTGTGCAGGCGCCGCCGAGCCAGAGATCATGATCATCGGAGGGTCCGAGATCTACCATCAGGCAATCGATATGGCCGACCGGATCTATCTCACGACCGTGCACGCCACCCCTGAGGGCGATGCCCATTTTCCTGCAATCGATCCGGCGGACTGGGACGTCCTGCACCAGGAACGGGCGAGCAGGCTGACAGGCGACAGCGCAGCAACGACCTATCAGGTGCTGCAGCGCAAGGCCTAGGCCATCAATTCAGCCTGCATCATTGCAGGCTCAATCAAGGTTGCCGATACGGCTCTGCCACATGGTCCGTGTCGCTTGAGGGCAAGTGCTGGCGTGAAAACGTGCATCCCCGCCGCTCTGTCCCGGCGTAAACGAACCGGACGCAACCTTGCCTCCTCTTGCCGCCTCCAGCGACCGAACACATTCTAGGCCATGATCAACGCACCACACGACGCCATGATCGCTCTGGAGGCCCGTGTTCGCGCGGATCTTGCCCGCACCTTGCACCCAAAAAATCGCTGGGTTGCGCCGCGCATGGCGCCGGACGGCTCCGAGGCCCTTGATGTCTTGATCGTCGGTGGCGGGCAGTCGGGTTTGGCCGTGGCGTTCGGCCTCAGTCGGGCCATGGTTGAGCGCGTGCAGATCCTTGATAAGGCCGAAAAAGGGCGCGAAGGCCCGTGGCGCACCTATGCACGCATGGCCACGCTTCGCTCGCCCAAAGACATGCCCGGCCCGGATCTTGGCATTGCCTCGCTGACCTATGAGAGCTGGCATGAGGCGCGGTTTGGCCGTGCCGACTGGGATCAGCTGACCTTCATTCGCAAGCTCGACTGGGCGGACTATCTCGATTGGTTCCGCGACATCACAGCTGCGCCGGTGACAAACGGTGCGGAGGTCATTGATTTTGAACCCGTTGACGGGCTCATTGCGGCCACGGTCCTTCGGTCCGGTGTGCGACGTGTCATTTTCGCCCGGAAGGTCGTTTTGTGCACTGGGCAAGAATCGACAG
>JAIYEB010000427.1 GCA_027487195.1 Hyphomicrobiales bacterium
CTGCGCCGGTCATCTCGGCCGCTTGACCAACACCAGATATGTTCTGGGTCACCTGCTGCGTGCCGGTCGCCGCCTGCTGGCAGTTTCGGGCGATTTCCAAAGTCGCCGCGCCTTGCTGCTCGACAGAGCTTGCAATGGCAGATGCCGCTTCCCTAATGGTGGCAATAACCTTGACGATCTCGTCCATCGACTTCACGGAGTCTCCGGTCGCCGACTGGATTTCGCCGACTTTGGTGGAGATTTCTTCGGTCGCTCGTGCCGTCTGCTCGGCCAGTTGCTTGACCTCCGCCGCGACAACCGCAAAGCCCCTGCCCGCTTCGCCAGCCCGTGCCGCCTCGATGGTGGCGTTCAGGGCCAGGAGATTGGTCTGCGAAGCAATATTCTTGATGAGGTCGATCACCGCACCGATCGCCGAAGCAGCCGTTGCCAGTGTTCCGATGCGGGCATTGGACGTGTCCGCTTCCGAATAGGCGGTTTCGGCAACCCTGGCCGAGTGCGTCACCTGACCGCTGATCTCCCTGATCGAGGCAGCCATCTCCTCGGAAGAGGCGGCAATGATCTGCACGTTGGAGGCTGCCTGCTCGGCAGCAACCGCGACGGACTGCGACTGCCGGGAGGTTTCCTCCGCGGTGGCAGAGAGGTTCTTGGCAGCATCTGCAGCTTCGCCGGAAGAGCGGGCGAAGCCGGTGGCCAGGCTCTGCATGCGGCCAACGAAGTCGTTCGCCAGTTTCTCACGGCGCGCAAGCTGTTCGCGCTCCTGGGCCTCCTTGGCGGCAGCTTCCTGACGGGCGGTCTCGGCAACCTGCAGCTGACCGCGCAGCGTCATGAGCGACTGGGCTATAGAACCCACCTCATCGCGCCGCTCCGTTCCCGCGACATTCACATGAAGTTCGCCCTTGCCAAGCGAGGCCATCACGTCAATGGCGCCGCGAACCGGGGCAACGACACTGAAGCGCACGACGAAGACGGCAAGCGTGATCACGGCGACGATGGCGCCAAAGATCGACAGAAGCGTTACCCAGAAGGTCTGCTGCGACATGACACCCAGGGCTTCGCTGTCACGTTCAGTCTGAGTGGACAGTTGAAGATTGAATCTCGTAATTTCCGCAGTGATCGCTTGCAGGGCCGGATTGCAGGCACTGTTCATCAGCGCAAGAGCAGCGGCGTTTTCCTCCGCTGTCGTGCCCTGAGCGAGGCGGATCGTCTCATTACAGGGACCGTTGATGGCGCGCTGCATGGCTGATCGGATCGGCTCAATCTGACCCGAGAACTGGGGTAGAAGCCTAAGCGCATCGGCGACACTGTCGTTGAAGAGCCTCACAGCTCCAGCCTGCCTCTCTACGGCAGCCTTGTTTTGCTGGTCGGTCGTCGCGGTCGCATTCTGGTAGATGGCGCCATTGTACGCCTCGACGGCTCGGTTAGCCCGGGCCAGTCTCACAGCCGCCGTCTGATTGTGATCAAGCAGAATGGAGTAGGCCTGATCCAGCGTCAGGATCCTGCTGGCCGCGTAGTAGGCCCCACCAAGGCTCACCCCCCCGAGGAGGAGAAGAAGGCTGACCACTTTCCAAACCAAAGGGAGGTTCTTGAACGACATTGTCCGTTATCCTTGTGTAATGCGCCTTTGAATTGATGAGATGAAAATGACTCATCAATACGCATTTTTGTTTCATTTTATTCTGCCTCTACGGTTCATATTCGGTGGCAATTAACGTTGGGTAAAAATGCTAAATGGCATTTTTGCGTATCGATAAAATGAGCGCTCTTGTGACCTTCCTGACAACAGGACCGCTCGCACAGATGCTTCCGTGATTGGCAAAGACTGCAGCCTTTTCCGGCCACATGGTGCCATCCACAACAATTGCCGTACGCTCTGGAAGACGCTTCTCCTGCGTGTCAACGCGCATGCGCCTTAGCGCCGGACAACTCCAGCTCTGGCACGTCAGGCGCGGCTTAAGGCAACAGCCGCCTTATCGCGGAGCGTAGGCCTGGGCTCCCGAAGAACCTGCAAAATCATCCAATGCGCTGTGCTGATCGTGCTTTAGGAGCTCGTTCAGCCCCTCCTCTTTGAGCAGAGCGGTCGTCGCAGCCCGAAATGCATGGTCCTGACACGCTCTCACAGAACGCGATCTCTCGAATTGATCTGGGTCATGGAACCGATGACCCACCAGGTTGAATTCGAAACCTGAGTACATTCCGACCCCTCCCAGATCAGGGATCAGCGCTTAAACGTCGAATGACAAAATCTGCTCCACGCACGGGCAAACACGAAAGCCTTGAAATGGCCCATCGGACATTCCGGGTCGAGAAGGGTACGGGCGGCAACAGAATTGCCGGACGTGCACAAGATCGTCGCAAGCGACGCGACGACCGGACAGTCTCCCGCATGGGGACCGCACCACCTATCCAGAACCCGAAGGAGCGACAATGGCACTGACCACCGCCCGTTACGATCCGGTTTCCCAAGCTTTCCATTGGGTAATTGCCATCGCCGTGGTGCTCGCCTACGCCGCCGGGCTTGTGCGCGAAGACATGCCAAGAGGCGATTTCAGGAACGGCTTGCTCACCCTGCATACATCCATCGGGCTTCTGGTCTTTGTCCTGACGGTCCTGCGTTTGGCCTGGCGCGCGGGACATCCTGCGCCCGCAATGCTGGAACAGACGGCATTCATGAGGCTGGCGGCCAGAGGGATGCATATTGCGCTCTATGCTGCGTTGATCGCCATACCGCTTGTTGGCCTCATGAGCGCCTGGACAGACGGTAAAATCGTCAGCTTCTTCTGGGTCTTGCCCGTGCCGTCGCCAATCGCGCTCGACAAGCGCTTCTCTGAAGCCCTGGAGGACGTGCACAGTGTCGCGGCCCATGTGCTGATGGCTGTCGCCGGGCTGCATGCGCTGGCTGCCATCGCTCACCATGTGGTTCTGAAGGACGCGACCTTGTTGAGGATGCTGCCCGCCAGCGTCCGTGGACCGCTCAATTCAACGTCGGCAAAAGCAGGAGACACCAGATGAAACGCTCAAGGTTCACGTCCTGGCTGTGTGCAGTGCTGGTGCTTGCTCTCGCAAGCGCGAACACTGCGACGGCACAACAGAGATCTCCGGATGATGCTATGCGGGTCATCGCATCCCAAGCGGTCAGCATGCCGGAAAGCGAGTTCGAACTGTCAGGCACGAACGTCGTGCTCACGGTCTTGCGGGTCAACAGCTCCATGAACGCATCTACCCATCAAGGCCGAAACAACGAGGCGACCGCCATTGCCTTGGCGATCGCTGCGGAGTTCGCGCGCAGGGGCGCGCAGTATTCAAGGGTTCAGTCGATCAGCGTGGATTATGTCGAGCGCGCCGGCACACCAGCGCATGACACACTGATCGATCGCATTGATTTCCGGAAGAACGCTGCGGGCAAGTTCGAACTGCACATCACCTGAGCCTCGGATGACAACCCGCACCGCCTAGCGCGTGCAGATACTCGCCAGGTCATGTGATCTTAAAGGGACCTGTGGCTTTGCGTTCCCAAGGCGCGCCCGGGATTTGGCAGACGCCAAGCCGCGAGGCAACGTCATCAAGCCTGAACTTGCCTTGGTAGATTCCGAACCTTCCAAAAGAACGTCAGCCCATTACCAATCATGGTCAGCAGTCGGTGGCGGACAATCCTGTCGCGCCACGATCAAGGCTCGCTTGCAAGAGGCATTCTCGCGGATCAACGACAGGCAGCAGATCCCATGAAGGGTCTCCTCATGGAAACTGGGTCGGTTGCAATCTGGAACGCGAACTTCCGCCTGGCTCCCTACCCCGCCAGACAGAGCCGGCTTGTCGTGATGTCACTGAAGAATGCCGGGTGGATTGAGCCCGTCGCTTCTGTTGACGGACAATGATGATTGCGAGGTCGCTCATGAGTGCGACGTTCAGTTCTCAACTCATGAGATCGTTGTTTTCCGCAGGCAGCCTGATTGCGCCCGGTTTGGCCGGCAATCTGGCCTTTCGCCTGTTCAGCAAGCCGTGGCCGGTGCAGGCGCTGTCTGCCCACGAAAGGGAAGTCGCGCTCATCGGCACGCAAAAGCTCGCTGAAGCGAATAGATTTCGCGTGTCCTACGGCACCTCTGAAGTCCAAGGGTACCATTTCCCGCACAAGGCTCACAAAGGGACCATCATCCTGGTCCATGGCTGGACGAGCAATGCGAGCCATCTGATGGGACTGGTCGCCCCACTCATGGAGCAGGGCTTCAGCGTCGTCTCCTTCGATTTTCCGGCACATGGCCAATCGAGCGGGCGTACAACGAACATCGTCGAGTGCGCCAAAGCGCTTCAGTGCGTCGCTTCGCTCTTTGCAGAAATCCACGGCATCGTTGCCCATAGCTTCGGAGGCCCGGTTACAGGCCTTGCCTTGGCGGGAATTTCCGCAGGCAAGCCAGGCTTCGAGGCAGGACGAATCGCGCTGATCGCATGCCCGAATGAAGCCGCCTACTTCACACGGGGATTTGGCGATGCACTCGGCTTGACGTCCAGAGCACAGACCGACTTCGAAGCCGAATTTGAAGCGCTGTGCGAGTGTCCGCTCGAATCCTTTACCGGCTCGCATTACTTTTCCCGCATCGACCGCCCGATGCTCGTCCTGCATGGCGACAATGATTGCGAGATCCCGCACGCCCACGGCTTGCGCTACGGTGAACTGGAGCGCTGCGATTTTGTCTCGTTGAAGGATATCGGCCATCGCGACATCCTGATCTTGCCAGAAGTCGGCGAACGCATTGGGCAGTTCATGGCCGCGTGAGTCACAGCGGGCGCCAAGCCACACGAACCTGATTAGCGTGGATAATGATACGTCCTTTCAGTGTGATAGGTCGCCTTTTCCTGCGTTCAGCAGCAGGGAGCGACTTTAGCGACAGAAGAAAATCGCAAGCAAAATGCCGGCGGCAGACGAGCGGCAGCACCTGACCCAATACGAAAGTGCCCAGCAGACGTTTGCATTTCATGGGTTTGAGGGCATGCTCCCGCGGCAAGGTAGATGTTCATGGCAAGCGTTTCGCATCTGACCCGTCGCCAAGGCCTCGCAGCCACCGCCGGCTTGTTTGGCCTGTTCGCTGTAGCGCACAGGGCGCATGCGCAGAGCGATGCCTTTGTCGCCGAGGCCGCGCGCCAGCGCGATGCCGCCATCGCAGCCGGCGACCAGCCCTATGGGGCCGTCGTGGTGCTGGATGGACGGATCATCGGCAAAGGACGCAGCCGCGTGATCAGCGACAGGAACCCGGATGCGCATGCCGAGCGCGTCGCCTTGTTCGATGCGCAACGGCAGATCGGGCGCGAGGACCTCTCCGGCGCGGTGATCTTCGCCACCTCGCCCCCATGCGCGATCTGCCAGCGCGCGCTGGCCAGGGCAAGGATTTCCAGCATGCGCGTCGGCCCCGAAGGGCGCGAATATGGTGCACCCAGCGGGGGTGTCCTTTGACCCTGATGCGGATCTATCTCTTTCTCGCCGCCCTGGCATCGTTCCTGATCCACGAACCGGAGGCAGCTTTGGCGCAACCTCACCAAGGGACAGAACTGATCGCGGCGGCCGGGCGCGGTGATCTTGCGCGCGTGAAAACCCTGCTGTTGGCCAATGCCCCGGTTGATGGGCAGGACCGGGATGGTCAGACGGCGCTCCTTGTTGCGGTCAACGGCAATCACCTCGCTGTTGCCGAAGCGCTGCTCAATGCGGGCGCCAGCGTCAATGTGCAGGCTGCCAATCGCGATACGCCGTGGTTGCTGGCGGGGGCGCAGGGCCGGACTGAGATCATCGCAAGGATGATCCCGCACGCGCCTGATCTTTCGATCCGCAATCGCTTTGGTGGCAACGCGCTCATTCCTGCTTGCGAGCGCGCACATGTCGAGACGATCCGGCTGCTGTTGACGACGCGCATTGACGTCAATCACGTCAATAATCTCGGTTGGACCTGCCTTCTGGAAATCGTGATCCTCGGACAGGGTGGAGCGCGCCATCAGGAGGCGACACGCCTCGTACTGCAGGCGGGAGCCGACCCGAATTTGGCGGATTTTCGCGGAGTGACGCCTTTGGCGCATGCACGCGCGAAGGGACAGATGGAAGTTGCAAGACTGATCGAGCAGGCTGGCGGCCAGATGCAGCGTTAGCGGCTCGCCTGACGCGTGCTGGATTAGGCTGTGCGCCGGAAACGGCCGCAAGTCCGTTTTCCTCTGACAGTGTCGTTTGGTTGATCTCAGCTTGTGGTTGCCGGCCTTAAGCTGCCGTGAGGCCGAGATGGCGCTCGAGCCGTGCAGGCTCGGCAAGCAGGTCGCTGCTGGAAGCACGCAGCACAACCCGGCCCCGCTCCAGCACGATTGTGTCGTCGGTCAATTCGAGGATCTTCTTTGCGTGCTGCTCGATCACGATGGCTGAAAGCCCCTCCTCGCGGAACAGTCGCTTCAGCGCGCGCAACAGCTCCTCGACAATGATCGGTGCGAGCCCTTCCGTCGGTTCATCAAGAAGCAGCAGCTTCGGGTTCAGCACCAATGCGCGGCCGATGGCGAGCATCTGCTGCTCGCCGCCCGAGAGCTGATTTCCGAGGTTGCCCTTGCGCTCGGCCAGACGCGGGAAAAGCGCGAACACACGCTCCGGTGTCCATGCGCCGGGCCGCATCACGGCGGTGAGATTTTCGACAACAGTCAGGGATTTGAAGATATTGCGCTCCTGCGGCACCCAGCCGATGCCGGCATGGGCGCGCGCTTCAGGCGCAAGGGCTGTGATATCGCGCCCTGCGAGAACAATCGTTCCGGTACGCTGCCGCGTCACGCCAATGAACGAGTTGATGAGCGTCGTCTTGCCGACGCCGTTGCGCCCAAGCAGAGCCAGCGAGCGCCCCTCCGCAAGGTCGAGGTCAATGTCAAACAGGACCACGGCTTCGCCATAGCCGGCGCTGAGGCCCGTGACGCGCAGCAATTCAGCCATGACCCGCCTCCCCCAGATAGGCAGCGCGCACAGCAGGATCACGGGCCACGATGTCGGGCGCATCTTCCGCCAGCACGCGGCCATTCACGAGCACGGTGATGCGTGTCGCGAAGCGGAAGACGATGTCCATGTCATGCTCGATCAGCAGCACCGAGACATCTGCCGGCAAGGCGGCGACAGTGTCGAGCAGTTCCTTGCGCTCGGCCTCGGGCACTCCGGCGGCGGGCTCGTCGAGCAGCAGAACCGAGGGCTTGGCGGCAAAGGCCGCTGCGATTTCGATTTGCCGCTGTTTTCCATAGGGCAAAGTCGAAATCGTTTCGTCCATGATGTCATCAAGGCGAAAGCGCGCGAGAATATCGGCGGTTTCATCGATCAAGGCCCGTTCGCCCGTCATGGACCGGAACAGCCGCGACCCCAATCCCAGCCGCTCCGACGTTACCGCTGCGATCATTTCAAGCGGGGTCATCGTTGCGAAGAGCTGGTTGATCTGGAAGGTGCGCGCCATGCCACGGCGCACGCGTGCCTCGCGGCTCAGCCCCGTGATGTCCTTGCCATTGAGCGTCACGGTGCCGGCCGTTGGTTTGAGGACGCCGGTCAGCAGGTTGACAAAGGTGGTTTTGCCCGCGCCGTTCGGGCCGATCAGCGCGTGGCGTGCGCCGCGCTCAAGCGTGAAGTTGATGTCATCCGACGCGGTGATGCCGCCGAAGGTCTTCGAAAGTCCGGTTGTTTGCAGTGCCGCGCTCATGGCCGTCGCCCACGCTGCAGGAAAGGAATCCGTGCCACGAGTCCTTTAATGCCGCCGTGCAGGATCTCGCGCCCGCCAAGGACGAAGAGGACCAGAAGCAGGCCGATCCAGAATTGCCAGTATTGCGGCGTCCAGCCGGCGATCAGGTCCTGCAGGAACTTGAAGGCGATCGACCCGACCAACCCGCCATAGAGCCAGCCCGGGCCGCCGAGGATAAGCACGAGCATCACATCCGCCGAGCGGTGAAAATCCAGCACGTCGAGCGAGACGAAAGAGGTGGTTTGCGCAAGCAGCGCCCCGGCCGCGCCGGCATAGGCAGCCGAGAGCGTATAAACCGCCGCGAGGCGACCATTGCGCGGCACACCCGCCGCTGTCGCGCGCAGCGAATTATCCCGGATCGCCCGCAAGCTCAGGCCGAAGGGCGAATGCACAATGCGCCGCGCGATCAGGAAGAGGATGAAGAGCACACTGAGCGAGTAGGCATAGGCCGTCTTTCCGAAGAGATCGAACTCGAAGACGCCGAGGAGATTGCCCATCACAATGCCCTGCAGGCCATCGGCGCCGCCGGTGATGAAGGAGAGCGAATTGGCGAGCTCCAGCATCAGGAGGCCGATGCCAAGCGTCACCATCAAGCGCGTGAGGTCATTGCCCTTGAGCACCAGGGGGCTCGTGACAAGACCAAGCAGCGCGGAGGCCGCACTGGCGGCGACCAGCCCGATCAGCGGATCGGCAGTGACGTGGAGAGCCAGCAATCCCGCAACATAGGCTCCCATGCCGAGGAAGGCGGCGTGGCCGAGCGATACGATGCCGGCATACCCCAGGATGAGATCGAGCGAGAGCGCAAAGAGCGCGAGGATCGCGATCTCGTTGAGCAGCAGCAACTGTCGCGGCAGGGCGAAATAGACCACCACCGCCAGCAGCCAGAACGCGATTTCGGCGGGATGCCAGCGTCGCGCAGCCAGGAGCGAGCCGTAGACCCTTCCGGGAAGGTTTTCCCCGCTCATGAACGCGACCTCGAGAACAGGCCTTCCGGACGCAAGAGCAGCAGGGCTACCATCAGCGCGTAGATGATGAAGGCTCCGGCCTGCGGGATCAGATACTTGCCCATGACATCTGCGACCCCAAGCAGCATCGCAGCGAGGAACGGGCCGGTGATTGTTGTCGTGCCGCCCACTGTCACGACGATCAGGAAGTAGATCATGAACTTGAGCGGAAAGGTTGGATCGAGCCCCAGAAGCTCGATGCCGAGCGCGCCACCGAAGCCGGCAAGGCCTGAGCCGACGGCAAAGGTGATCGCGAAAAGTCCATTGACCGGGATGCCGAGCCCACGCGCGACACGTGCATCATCCACGGCCGCGCGCAGCCGGCTGCCGAAGCGCGTGCGCGAGAACACGAAATGGAGCGTCAGCGCCAGCAGGCCACAGAGCACGAACACGAAAAAGCGGTATCTGCCGATGCTGACGCCGAAGACATCGAAGCGCCCGCGCAGCCATTCCGGCAAGGAGATGATCTGCTGCTGCGAGCCCATGACGTATTTCATCGCCGCAACGGCCATGAAGACGAGGCCGATGGAAAACACCACCTGATCGAGATGGCTCTTGGCATACATCGGCCGGTAGAGCGTGCGCTCGAGCACGTACCCTGCGGCGGCGGCGGTCAGAAACGCCGCCGGCAAGGTCCAAAGGAAATGCACGCCGTAACGCTGCATCAGCACCACGGTCACGTATCCCCCGACCATGGCGAAGGCGCCATGGGCGAGGTTGACGAAATTCATCAGCCCCAACGTGACCGACAGCCCGCTGGCAAGCACGAACAGCACCATGCCATAGGCCAGGCCGTCGATCAGGATGGTGAGGAGCGTCATCTCCTGATGTTAGCGCGCAGGCTTCGAGGGATCGCGCACGCTCGGGAACGTCTTGAACTCGACGTTGAAGAGTTCGCCATTCACCCGCTCGACACGGCGGATATAGACATTCTGGATAATGTCGCGCGTGTCCTTGTCGATGGAAACGGGCCCGCGCGGGCTCTCCCAGCTCATGCCCTTGATGGCCTCGACCAGCGCTTCACCGCCCTGACCTCGGGTTTTCTTGAGACCCTCATAAAGCGCGTGCATGCCGTCATAGCCGCCAACCGCCATGAAATTCGGCCGCGAATTGTTGTTGGCCCTCCGGAAGGCCTCGACAAAGGCGCGATTGGCAGCGCTGGGGTGAGCCGCAGAATAGTGATGCGCGGTGACAACGCCGAGCGCGACATCGCCCATGCTGTTGAGGATATCGTCATCGGTCACATCGCCGGTGCCGATCAGACGGATGCCGGTCTTGTCCATGCCGCGTTCGACGAATTGCTTCATGAACTGCGCGCCCACGCCCGCAGGCACGAAAACAAGCAGGGCCTCGGGTTTGGCATCGGCCACACGCTGAAGGAAGGGCGAGAAATCCGCGTTCTGCAGCGGCACGCGCATGTTCTCAACAGTGCCGCCGGCCGCCCTGAACGACGCGCTGAACGAGGTTTCCACGTCATGGCCGGGGGCGAAATCGCTGACGATGGTGATCACCCGCTTGATGCCCTCTCCCGCCACCCAGGTGCCGAACGGATCTGAGATCTGCGGCACGACCTGGCTGGTGCGGATGATGAAGGGCGAGCGATCAACGATGACCGAGGTTGCCGCCGCCATCACCACCATCGGCGTCCTGCCCTGCGTCGCCACGGGTGCGGTAGCAAGTGCAAGCGGCGTCAGGCCGAAGCCGCCCAAGGCCGTGACGCGTTCATTGACGATCAGCTCCTGCGCCATGCGGCGGGTGACATCGGCAACACCGGTATCGTCGCGCAGCAGCAACTGCACCGGGCGGCCAGCAACGCTCGCCCCGTTCTGTGCCATGTAGAGGTTCGCAGCCTGAGCAATCTGCCGACCCGTGGATGTGAAGGGTCCGGTCATCGGCAGGATGAGCCCGATGCGGATCGGCTCGCCTGATTGCGCCCTGGCAATGGAGGGCATGGCAACGGCAATGCCGGCAGCGGCCGCGCCCTTGAGGATGGTTCTACGTGTCGTCATGGTGTCTTCCTCCTGATGTGCACGGC
>JAIYEB010000207.1 GCA_027487195.1 Hyphomicrobiales bacterium
AGATCAGCGCCAGACCGGCAAGGCGAAGGATCGCTCGCATCTCAATTCCCCGGGCCATTATCTTTCGCACAGCTACCGGCATGTCAGGTTCGCGCTATCAAGGCCCCAGCCGCCATTGCCAGCCGGCCCGCTTCGCCTGATCGCAGCGCTGCAACTGGTGGCGGTTGGCGGTACCGCGCGGGTGAGAACAATCCCGCCTTCATAGCGGCAGGCCAGGAATACGCTGGCGGGTGGCTCGCGAAAGCTCCAGTCGATGCGCTGGGCGGTGCTGGCGGCGGGTGCGATCTCGGTTGCCTCCGGCTGAGGGCCGGCCTGAAGCCCAACCCCGATCAAAAACGAGAGACCCTGACCTTCCAACGTCAGGCGAAAGCCCTGCGGTGTTGCGCCGTCTGCAAGGCGCGCCTCGCGCGGCACGACGCGGAGCGGGCAGGAGATCCGGTTTTGTGCGCTCAAGCCTTGGCCCTGGGGTGTGCGCTGGAGGGCTGGCTGGGCAATAGCAACGCCGTAGGTGCCGACAACAAGCGCCAGGCTGCCAAGAACGAGGCGAGATGTTGGAAGGCGAGAACTTGGAAAGAACGGCATGGTCGCGTGTCTCGCTGGCCCTGATGGCCCACCAAAGGCGAAGCCTGCAGCAACAGGATAGGAGATCGCGGGATTGGGCAATCCATCCCAATGTCGAGGCATGCCGAAGCGTTGCCGGCATAGTGATGTCGATCTGGCTTGCCAAAGCACGCGCAGGTCCGTATGGAACACTCACGATATTTGCTTGGTTGGTTCCTTCTGCCGCTCTTGTGAGCTCCTGACGACCCCCTATCGAAAATCGACATAGACCCACTGCGCATCCCGCGCGTGTGGGCGCTCAGGCAACACAGAGGGTTTCTCATGGCCACAGGCACAGTCAAATGGTTCAACAGCACCAAGGGTTTCGGCTTCATTCAGCCGGATGATGGCGGCGCCGATGTGTTCGTTCACATCTCCGCAGTCGAGGCCGCCGGTATGCGTGGTCTCAACGAAGGTCAGAAGATCAGCTTCGAAATCGTGCGCGACAACCGCACGGGCAAGTCGAACGCCGGCAAGCTCGCCGCTCTTTGATCTCTGCACGGTCCGTGTTCCAACGGAACACAGGACACGCTGACATCTCAAATCTCATCAAAAGCCGGGCTCCAGCCCGGCTTTTGTGCGTTATCGCCTGAGCGTTGCGGTTTCAGGCCGCGAGCGACGGGGAGGTCGCAGCGGTCTGCTTGTTCCACGGCGCGAGGGCAAGCAGGCGCGCCATGCCGCAAAAGCCTGTGATGCCTGCAAACGTCAGGCCTGCGCCGACGAATCCCGCCAGCCCCAGAAAGCCCGGGTGCACCAGAACCCCGAGGCCAATGCCCGCCACGACAAGGCTGCCGGCACCGATCTGGACCTGGCGCATGATTTCGATGGGCTGGCGCTTGTCCTGGACAGTGGGCAGGCCCGCGTCCCGCCAGGCCTCGATCCCGCCTTCAAGCACATGAACCTTTGCGCCGGGCACGGTCGCCGCAAGGCGGGCGGCGTTGACGCTCGTGCGATTGCCGCTTCGGCAATGGAAAATCACGGTGCCCTGGTGATTTGGCAGATCGCGCTCGATCGTCGACAGCGGATGGTTCAATGCAAACGGTACATGCTCGCGCCGCCATTCATCGCGCTCGCGAATGTCAATGAGAACGGCCCCGCGTGAGACCTGAGCAAAGGCATCTGCGGGAGAGATATGGTGGATCGTCATGTCGTTGGTCCTGGGTTGGCCGGATCGGGCGTTTGGCAGTAGAGGCGGTAGAGTTCGGCCATGAGCTCCCGGACCCGCGGATCGGCGATACGGTACCAGAGCGTCTGGCTTTCGCGCCGAAAGGCAACGATGCCTTCCTCGCGCATCTTCGCAAGGTGCTGGGAGAGTGCGGACTGGCCAATGCCAATGCGGGCCACAAGCGTGCCGACATTGGTCTCGCTGGCCTCCATGAGCACGCACAGAATCTGCAATCGACGCTCATTGGCGAGCGCGCGCAAAACATTTGCAACGGCAATCGCATGGGCCTCGAAGGCGGCGGGGTCGAGCAAATCCTCCGACATGTCTGTCCTTGACCTTTAAATTAGATGATGCTAAATTAGGGCTACATCATGTATTTGTCAACACGTGATCGCAAGCCTGATGAAGCGGAGAGCCGACGATGAGTTCCGAGCGTCCAGCAATACCTCTGGTTCACGCGTTCTTCGATGAGGCGACCTTCACCGTCAGCTATCTCGTGGCAGATCCGGCGACGCGCGAGGCTGCTGTCATCGACCCTGTACTCGACTATGACCAGAACGCCGGCGAGGTCGATACGCGTTCGGTTGATGCGATCCTCGCGACCGTGTCGAGCGAGGGCTACCGGGTTGTTCTTACGCTGGAAACCCATGCCCATGCCGACCATCTCTCGGGCTCGCCCTACATCAAGGCGAAGACCGGCGCGAAGATCGGGATCGGCGAACATATCCGCGACGTGCAGCGTATTTTCCGGCCGATTTTCAATCAGGCCGAGATGTCGACCGACGGCAGTGATTTTGATGTCCTTTTCCGCGATGGCGATGCGTTCGCCATTGGGGATCTGAAAGG
>JAIYEB010000302.1 GCA_027487195.1 Hyphomicrobiales bacterium
ATTTCCCGTGCGCCCGTGTGATCAATCAACAGTTCGCGGCGCACATCCCGGCAACCCGTAAAGCGACGGTTGATGGCGATCACAAGCCGGTCGGTTGCGCCTTCCTCGCTGCGATCCACATCGCAACACAGAAAGAACTGTGTGGGGCGAACCAGAATGCGTTTATCGCCGAGATAGAAGCGTTGAATGCGACCCTGGACGTGGGGATCTGATGCCTCGTTGTGGAAGCTCTCGATCGTCAACGTGCCGTAGCGCGTCACAACGCGGTGAACCGATTCGCGCCAGGCCAGGCCACGCTTGATGGCCCAGTCGAGGGCAAGGTCGCTGACCAAGACGCTGATGCCAAGGTCGCTCGTTGCCGCTTCGACCGGCAGGTCTGAAGCGGTGAGGTAATCTCCCATGGCGCTCTGGATCAGTTCGCTTGAGGCTGCATGGGTTGGGCCCCGATAATAACCAAGGAGCTTGAGGTAGCGAACGATGGCTTCCGGTGTGTAGGCCTGACCATAAAGATCAAAGGCAGCCGACGGCGTGACAGACGCCGGCACTGCCCACATGGACAGAGCAAGCGTCAAGGTCAGTGCCAGTCGTCCGATCACCCGATGGCCCCCCGCCCTGTTTCCGGCTGTCCCATGCATGCTGCATATGCGGCCACGTATGCTGCACTGCGGCAACTCCGCAGCAATGCGGACCCGCAGGACTGACCTGTTCAAAAACGCAAAGCGGCCGATCCTTTATGAGCACTACTGTGCACATTGCGAGCGCCCTATGTGTTCACTCGAAGCAGAAACAAACGCTCGGAGGACTCTGACCCATGCCAAATTCCCTTGCTGCCCCTCAAAGTGCGGGCCTCCACCACATCACGGCCATTGCCGGCGATCCCGTTGCCAACGCTCGATTTTATCGGGATGCGCTGGGTTTGCGCATGGTCAAGAAGACCGTCAACTTCGACGATCCCACGACCTATCACCTCTATTATGGCGATGAGACCGGAACGCCCGGCACGATCCTGACCTTCTTTCCCTGGCCGAACGCGCAGCGTGGCAGGCCGGGCCCCGGCCAGGCCGTGGAGATTGGTTTTGCGATTCCGCGCGCCTCGCTCGGCTTCTGGATCGACCGGCTGCAGGCGCTCAACATTGCCTCGGAAGCGCCGGTGAAGCGCTTTGGCGAAACCGTCATCGGCTTTAAGGACCCGGATGGCCTTCATCTTGAGCTGGTCGCGACAGAAACGGTCGAGGCGATCCCCGGCTGGGCTGGCGGACCTGTGCCGGCGGAACATGCAATCCGCGGCTTTTCAGGGCAAACGCTCTGGGCAGCCAAGGCCGAACCCACAGCCCAGGTTCTGGAGACTGTCTTTGGCTATCGCAAGACCGCCGAGGAAGGGGCCTTTCAGCGCTATGAAGCGCCTGGGGTCTCTGCTGGCGGCCTTGGGCGGCGCATCGACATCCGTGTTGTGGGCGGCTTCCCAAGAGGCTCATCTGGCGCTGGCACAATCCATCACATTGCGTTTCGCGCCATCGATGATGGGGCGCAGGCGAACATGGCCAGAGCCCTTGCCGGCCTAGGCCATCAGGCGACGCAGCAGCTGGACCGCAACTACTTCCGGTCCGTCTACTTCCGTGAACCCGGCCACGTGCTGTTTGAGATCGCAACCGATGCGCCGGGCTTTGGCGTTGATGAACCTGTCGCGACACTCGGCCAGAAGCTGCAATTGCCGCCATGGCTTGAGCCCCATCGCAAGGCCATTGAAGCCGCCCTTCCCCCGGTCAGCTCTGAGGTCGTGGCGTGATGTCGGATCAGAACTTCATCTTCACAACGGTTGAGGGCGCGCGCGAGCGCCCTCTCCTGGTGCTCCATGGCACGGGCGGCGATGAGCACGACCTGATCGGGCTTGGGCAACGCGTTGGCCCGGGGCGCATGATCCTGTCGCCGCGCGGGCGCATTCTCGAAGGCGGCATGCCGCGCTTCTTCCGCCGGTTTGCCGAAGGTCGATTCGACCACGACAATGTCCGCGATGAAGCCGATGCGCTCGCAGCCTTTGTTCGCACGCAATGCCGCGACCTTGGCCTTGGCGCGCCGATTGCCGTTGGCTTTTCCAATGGTGCCAACATTGCAGCCGCGATGCTCTGGCGTCATGCGGATGTGTTGTCGGGCGCGGTCTTGCTTCGAGCGATGACGCCGCTTCCCGAAGCGCCTCGGGCCGTGCTGTCCAAGACGCCCGTGCTCATTGTGACGGGGATCATGGACCCAATCGTCAAAGCCAACGACGCTGATCATCTCGCAGCCTCCCTTGGCGATGCCGGAGCCGTTGTGACGCATACGAGACTGCCGACCGGCCATGGATTGACGCAGGGTGACGTTGCTGCCGCACACAATTTTGTTGCAACCCTGACGTGAATTCAGGTGAAAAGCGCGTGTTGCGCTTGGCGCAGCACCGCTGTGGTGGCAGGAACGGGTGATGACCGACACATCGCTCGCCCATGTCCTGAAGCTCCTTGACCGCATCCCGATGATCGACGGGCACAATGACCTGCCGATCATCATCCGCCACCGCAGCGGCGGCGATGTACGCGCGTTTGACCTTGCCAAGGTCCATGCCGGTTATGACACTGATATTCCGCGCCTGAAGCAGGGCCGCGTCGCTGCCCAGTTCTGGGCAGCTTATGTGCCGACCGCCGCGCCCCATTCCGCGCGCTTCACGCTTGAGCAGATCGATACGGCGCGCGATATCGCGCTTGCCTATCCCGAGACGTTTCGCGCGGCGACGCGTTCAAGCGATGTCATGCGCGCCAAGCGCGAAGGGCGCATCGCTGCCTTTGTCACGGTCGAGAGCACAGTCGGCCTTGAGGGCTCGCTTGCCCCGCTCAGGATCTGGCATGCGGCCGGCGTGCGCCTTGTCACGCTCTGCCACAACGAAACCCTGCCCTGGGTTGACAGTGCAACCGACAAGCCAGCCTCAAACGGACTGTCCGACTTCGGGCGCGCGCTTGTGCGCGAACTGAACCGGCTCGGCATCATCATCGACCTGGCACACGTCGCACCCCATGCGATGCATCAGGTGCTCGATGAAACGGCGGCTCCCGTGGTTTGGTCCCATTCGAACGCCGCACGCCTGTGCGATCATCCGCGCAATGTGCCCGATGATGTGCTCGCGCGGGTCAAGGCCAATGGCGGGCTTGTCATGGTCACGTTCGTGCCCGACTTCGTGTCGCAGGCAACGCGTGACTGGCACAGGCCGATTGCCGACCCCTACGGCAAGCTGCGCGGTCCAACCCCTGAAGGCGAGGCCGCAGAGCGCGGGCTTGCCGCCAAGTCCGGCCCAAAGCCCAGGGCAACCCTCGAACAGCTTGCTGACCATGTCGACTATCTCGTCAAGACTGTCGGCGTCGACCATGTCGGCATTGGCTCGGACTTTTTCGGCGGCCCGGCACCCGTCGGCCTCGAAGACGTCTCGCGCTTTCCGCACTTCCTCGCCGAACTGCACCGGCGTGGCTATTCCGACGCGGCATTGACCAAGATCGCAGGCGGCA
>JAIYEB010000169.1 GCA_027487195.1 Hyphomicrobiales bacterium
AAATAGGACAATCCACCTATGATTAATCCTCCGCTGAAATTAGGAATGCAACCCCACCTCGGATTCATGCGTAGCGCAAATTCAATTTATTGATTTATTTAGATAAAATGTTGTTTCTGTAGTGGAAACATGGAAACGGATTCGCGTATCGTAAAAGCTTTAATTCCTACATTTGGATAAGGCCCTGTATGATCGGGGCATGACACACGCCCCTGAACATACCTTACGCCGCAAGCCCGCCGCCTTTTCGGCGCGGGAAACGAAAGCGCCCGAACCGCTCGATGCCTACCGACGGGTCGAACATCTCTCGCGGCTCTTGCCGTTCGCCGATGCCTCGGCGCTGAGCGATGGTGATGTGATCGCACTGCTGAAACGGGCGATCCGTATCGAGCGCGCGCGCGGCGCTGCCGGCCATGGCAGCTACAGTGTCTGTCGGCATGCCGGGCTCAAACTCGCGCTGGTCGCCGAGATGCGCATTCAAAGACAAAGAAAAAGCGCCCGGACCTGAGGCCCGGGCGCTTTGATCTGCGATCAGATCCCTGAGTGCAGAAGGATCTAGCGTGCGCGCTTGCGGCGCTGCTGGCCGAGGCCCATCTGCTTGGCCAGCGCAGACCGCGCGGCAGCATAGTTCGGCGCTACCATCGGGTAGTCAGCCGGCAGGTTCCACTTCTCGCGATAGGCTTCCGGGGTCAGGTCATAGTGCGTGCGCAGGTGGCGCTTCAGCGACTTGAACTTCTTTCCGTCCTCAAGGCAGATAATGTAATCCGGCATGATCGACTTCTTGGGATTCACGGCGGGCTTTGCCGGCTCGAGATCCACAGGCGCAGGCGCAGAGCCTGCAGTGCGCTTCAAGGCACCATACACATCGCCAATCAGGTTGGTCAGTTCCGAAGCTGGGACCGAGTTATTGCTGACGTAGGCCGACACGATTTCAGCTGCAAGCTCCATCATCGGATCAATTGTGTTGTGGTCGTTCATGTTCCAAATCTCTCCAGTGTCACGACTTGTCTTGTCACTGATGCTGGATGCAGAACATCCAACGTCCGCATTCGCGCAGACAACTTTTGCGGTCGATATTTCCGAGGGATTTCGGTTTGTTGATCAACTCGCAACGGACTTATTTGCCGTACGCTGATCGTCGTTGCCTTGCAAGACCTATCAAGTGACTTCACAGCAAGTTTCTAGTCTTTCATTTACGAGGGCTCCACCCAGCGGAACAGATGTGCATTTTGTCTCGCTTCCATACCTCACAAAGTGTCATTACATCAGCATTCCAGCAGGAGTGATGAGCTATGGGCAACTCAGTGACCAAGATATCGAAGTCCGAATCAGAGTGGCGTGCAGAACTCACACCTGAACAGTTCTATGTCCTGCGTAAACATGGCACCGAGCGCGCATTCACCGGACCCTGGTGGGATGAAAAGCGGGCGGGAACCTATGTCTGCGCGGGGTGCGGCACGCCCTTGTTTGACGCAGCCACCAAGTTTGACTCAGGCACGGGGTGGCCGAGCTATTTTGCGCCTGTTAGCCCGGAAGCCGTCGGCGAGCATGAAGATCGCTCATGGTTCTTCCAACGCCGAACCGAAGTCCGCTGTGCCACATGCGATGGGCATCTTGGCCATGTGTTCCCAGATGGACCGCGCCCGACCGGACTTAGATATTGCATCAACGGCGCAGCCCTCGGCTTTGTTCCAGAAGACAGCTCATCCAAGTGACAAGCGCACCGATTGCAGAGCGCCGCCCGCTGACGCGAGAAGCGCATGGAGTCCAGTGGTCTGATCCCTACGCATGGTTGCGTGCCGAGAACTGGCGCGAGGCCATGCGGGACCCGGCCGTTTTGCCAGCAGATATCAGGGCCTACCTCGAAGCTGAAAACGCCTACGCTGACACCTGGTTTGCGCCTCAACGGCGGTTGGTGAAACGGCTCGTGAAAGAGATGCGCGGGCGGATCAAGGAGGATGACACCTCGCCGCCTTCGCCCGATGGCGCCTACGCCTACTTCACGCGCTTTCGCACGGGCGGCCAGCATCCCCTGTTCTGCCGAAAGCCCTCGGGCGCGGATGGGCCGGAAACAATTCTGCTTGATGGCGACAAGGAAGCGCGCGGAACCGCCTTCTTCTCGCTGGGGTCGGTGGTCCACAGCGACGATCACAAGCTCCTGGCGTGGAGCGTGGATACCAACGGCTCGGAACTCTACACAATCCGCGTGCGCCATGCCGAGACCGGACAGGCGCTGCCGGATAGCATTGTCGAGGCAGAAGGCAGCGTTGTCTTCACATCAGACGCAACGGCCTTCTATTACGTCAAGCGCGACGCAGAGCATCGGCCATCGCGCGTATTTCGCCACGTGCTTGGTACGGATCAGGCCGCAGATGTGCTGGTTTTTGAGGAAGCCGATCCTGGCTTCTTTGTCGGGATCGGCCGGACGAATTCGCGCGCTTTCCTCGTGATCGATTGCCATGGTCACTCCACAAGCGAGGCGCGTTTGCTGCGTCTTGATCAGCCAGACCCGGCGCAGATTCTGATTGCTGCACGCGAAACGGGCGTTGAGTACAGCGTCGATCATCACGGCGAGACGCTGTTCATCCGCACCAACGCCGATGGCGCGCGCGACTTCAAGCTGGTGACGGCCCCCGTGAGCAGCCCCGATCGCGCGCACTGGCGCGATCTCGTGGCACACCGCGATGGCATCTATGTGCTGTCGCATGATCTGTTCGCCGACTGGCTGGTGCGCATGGAGCGCGAAGACGGGCTGCCGCGGCTTGTCGTGCGGGCGCTTGCAACAGGCGAAGAACACAGCGTCGCCTTTGACGAGGAGGCCTATGCGCTGGGCGGCGGGGCTTCCTACGAGTTTGCGACCGACACCCTGCGGTTTGGCTATGCCTCGATGACAACGCCGAACGAGACCTGGGACTACAATATGCGCACGCGCACACGCGTGCTCGTCAAGCGTCAGGATATTCCCTCCGGCCACAACCCCGCAGACTATGTGACAAAGCGGGTTTTTGCGCGCGCAACCGATGGCGAGACCGTACCGGTAACGTTGCTCTGGCGTGCGGATGCAGCACCAACGCCGGAATCCCGCGTCTTGCTCTACGGCTATGGGGCGTATGGCATGGCGATGTCGGCGAGCTTTCGCTCGGGCATCCTGTCGCTTGTTGATCGCGGCTTTGTGTATGCCATTGCCCATGTCCGTGGCGGCACCGAGAAGGGCCGGCGCTGGTATGAAGAAGGCAAGCTTTCACGAAAGCCGAACACGTTCTCGGATTTCATTGCCGCTGCAGAACATTTGATAGAGGCCGGCATTGGCGCGCCCGGGCGTATCGTTGCCCATGGCGGCTCGGCCGGCGGCATGTTGATGGGCGCTGTGCTCAACCTCAGGCCGGATCTGTTCGCGGGTATTGTTGGCGAGGTCCCTTTCGTCGATGTTCTCGTGACCATGCTTGATGAAACACTGCCCCTGACACCGCCGGAATGGCCGGAATGGGGCGATCCGATCCGCGACCCAAAGGCATTTGCCAGCATCCGCAGCTACTCGCCCATCGACAATGTCCGCGCCGGTCCAAAACCCGCCGTGTTCGCGCTGGCCGGGCTTTCCGATCCGCGCGTGACGTACTGGGAACCGGCAAAATGGGTTGCAACACTCAGAGCCTCAGACCATGGGCCGGCGCCGATCCTGCTACG
>JAIYEB010000029.1 GCA_027487195.1 Hyphomicrobiales bacterium
CAATGATGAAGTATGACAAGGACATGAGCCCGCGCGATCTTGCGCTGTATCGAGCGCTTGGCGATGTGGGCACCCGGCTTACCGGATACCCGACCATCTCGACCTATGAGGATTTCACGCCCGACAAGTCGAAGGCGCGCCATGGCTCTCTCAAGGATTGGGTGTATGAGGAGATGGGGATCATCTGCTTTTCGACCGAACTCTGGGATATCGAAACGGCAGCCGGCGTGACCAAGAAGGGCTTCTACAACCTTGCCCCGCGCGATGCCGAGACGCAGGCGAAGATCCATGACTGGGTCAAGGCCCATGTCGGCGATCATGGCTTTCGCCCCTGGCGCGCCTTCGAGCACCCCCAGCTTGGTCCGGTCGAGGTCGGCGGCCTCGTCTACATCTGGAGCTATCGCAACCCGCCGGGCCCCTTGCTGGAAGGGATCTGCCACGCCAACACGCTGTTCAACCTTCGCCACGCCAGCGCCGCGCCGAACGTGCGTATCGACCAGCTTGCGACAGAAGCGCTTGGGGCTGATCTGTACAAGATCACCGCAGTCGTTTCGAACCACGGGTATCTGCCGACAAACCTGTCGGATGTTGCAATCCAGAACCGTGTGGCAAAGCCGGTTATGGTGACAATCGAGGGCGTCGAGGTGGTGATGAACCCGAAAGCGGTGGATCTCGGGCATCTCGCCGGGCGCAATGAGCGGCGCAACACCTGGTCCCCATGGGGCCAGCAATGGTCTGAGGTCACGAAAAAGGCCGAGTGGCTCGTGCGGGGTCCCGGCGTTGTCACCGTGGTTGCAACGTCTCAGAAGGGCGGCACCCACCGCCTGAGCGTGAGCCTGGCTTAAGCCCACCAGGCGCGATGCGAAGGATCCCGGTTTGATCTACTGAAGGTCCGGCGGGACAAAGCGGCCATCCGTGATGATGGCCTCTCCGTCCAGCCACAGGTTTGCGCCAAGAAGGCACAAGCCCATGTGCCCGGCGGAGCGGTTCTTTCCACCGAAGATCACGTCGTCGTTTGATCCGATCTCGATCTGGATATTGCCAAGATAGGCCTCGCTGTCCGCGCCGCCGCCGCCTTGATCCGGCGTGTCGAGGATGGGCGCAAGCCAGCGCGCGCGTCGATCAACGCCCCAGGCCATGTGGCCGGCAAGCGTGGCACCTTCGTCGCCTGCAGCATCGAGGCAATGGCGGATGAGTTTTGCGTCAAGCCCGCCATTGATCGCCGTGACACGCCCGCGCTCAAACAGGATCTCCACCGGGCTTTCGACAAAGCGGGCGAGCATGAAGCAGACATCACCCACATCAAGGACGAGGCGGCCTTCGGTTGTCCCCTCAATCTGGGCCGCCTGGACCATGCCACCACCCCAGAAATCGAGATGGCCAGGCTGATCGGCAAAGCCGTAGGCGGCGAGTCCAGGGCGTCCGGACTTGTCCATTGTGAGATCCGTGCCGGCTTGCGACGTGATTTTGATACGACGCGCGGCACTGAGACGCTCTGCGCCGGCCATGGCGCGGCGGCGCACATCAGCGTCGGCATTCAGGCGCTGCAGCACATGGACGGGCTGCATGACGCACAACACCCTGGCGCCGCGCGCAAGGGCTGCGCGGACCTCCGGACGGTAGTGCAGGGTGAAGCCCGACATGTAGATGATCAGGTCTGCGCCTGCGAGCGCGGAGGCAAGCGCCCGCTCTGTGATCGCACGCGAGGCGGGAAACGTCAGGACATGGGCGTTGGCACCAAGCGATAGCGCCGCCGTCAGGCACGCCGCAGCAATGGCCGGGTTCCAGGCGGTATCGGTGATGCACAGGCACTCTTCGCCCTCCGCAAGCCGGCACGCTTCCAGCTGATGGCGAAACAGGCCGGTCAGGTCAGCGGCTGCAAACTCACCGGAGAAGCTTCGGGCGTCGGGCATGGCGCAAGTCCTTCATGCTGCTTGGCGGCAGCCGGGCCATGTATCACCTTGGCATGGCCGAGATCAAAGCAGCGCGCATGGGCTGGCGCGGCGATCTCAAGAGCTTCCATGATGGTTTGACCAGCGGACTGCCATGTCCCGGTGCGTCTGGCGCCTGAAGCAATCGGCGCCGCGTAACCGGCGTTCTCTGCAGGCGGGCAAGTGTATGAAATCGCGACACAGCCGGGCGGGACTCTTCGGCAAACGATGGTGTCGAATGGTGGGCGCGACAGGGATTGAACCTGTGACCCCTCCCGTGTGAAGGGAGTGCTCTCCCGCTGAGCTACGCGCCCGAAGAGGCCGGTTCGATAGAAGGCCATGGCAGCCCTGTCAAGAATGGCGTGCCGGCAGGCGGTCCGGCGCACGGTTTTGGGTCGCTGAAGAGGGTCGACCCCGTAGAGTTCCCAATGGTTTTGGCGCAACCGGCTCAACACCTTGGGGTGAGACGCCGTGCCGGTTGTCGGCACCGTCCATACGGGGGATGCCATGAGCCAGCCGTCGTTTCACGAAATCCTTGTGCATGTTGCGCCATCCGTCTCGCGCCAGAATGATGCGGGGTTCGAGCAGGCGCTGGCCCTTGCAGGCGCGCACGACGCCAGGCTTTCCGCGATGATCTACGAGCCTGAGGCTTTGGCCCCCGTGACCTGGTCCGGCATTGAGATTCCGCTTCCCGCTTCATTGCCGCCCACGGATACAAGACCGATCGAGATCGCCGCTGCAGCCCTTGCCGAGAAGGCTGCCCGTGCTGGCGTATCCTTCGAGGCCATCACGGATCGTTCCTATGCCTACGGGGTTGGCGAGAGCTTTGCGGATGTGGCGCGCGTTCGCGACATTGCTGTCCTGACGCTGCCCACCATGCGCGAGGTCGGACGACGGTTCATTGTCGAGGCTGCCTTGTTTCACTCGGGCCGACCCGTGATCCTCGTTCCGCGTCGTGCCGAGCCCGTTGCGTTCCAGAGAGTCCTCATAGCGTGGGATGCATCGCGCGCCTCGGTGCGGGCGCTGAATGACGCAATGCCCATTCTCGCGCGGGCCCGGTCCGTGACCATTGCCTCGGTCAACGACGACAAGTTGTTTCGGCCGGGCCAGTCCGCGCTCGAACTGACCCGCCACCTGGCTCATGCAGGCGTGACCGCAACGTTCAAGGACGTGAAACGCCAGCGGCGCAATGTGGCTGCTGCCCTTGTCGATACCGCGCATGATGAAGGCGCATCGTTGATCGTGATGGGCGCCTACGCGCATTCCAGGCTGCGGGACCTGGTTTTTGGCAGCGCCACGCGTGAAATTCTGAAAGGGGCGAGCGACATCCCCGTGCTCATGTCGATGTAGCGGCCCATACGCCCGTCAACCCCGCTTCGCCTTCGAGCGTAACCCGGCCGGCTTCTTCAAGGGCCTCTAGATGGGCCAGAACTGAAAAGGCTGCGGCTGGCTTGAGGCGCGGGTCGAGCCCCTGGTACAGCGCATCGACAAGATCTGAGATCGTGTGCGGGCGGGATGCCAGACGCACCATGATGGCGCCTTCCCGCATCTGCCGGTGCTTGAGATAGGCACCGGTAAAGGCGCGCGCATTGAGGACCGGACCGCCATGGCCGGGCCAGTAGGTGGTTTCAGGGCGCGCCATCAGGGTTCGAAGCGATGCGATGTAGGGTGCCATGGCGCCGTCCGGGGGGGCTACCACGGAGGTTGACCAGGCCATCACATGATCGCCGGAAAAGAGTGCGGCATCCTCGGCAAACGCAAAGGCCATATGGTTGGCGGTGTGGCCGGGCGTGCTGATCGCCTCAAGCGTCCAGCCGTCGCCACGCAGCGTGTCGCCGTGCGCAACCCTCAGGTCCGGCTCGAAATCCATGTCGGCCGCCGCGTCCATCATGCCTGGATCGCCCGGGCGGGGCGGGCGCGACGGACGATGGGGCCCTTCACCCACCAGAAGGCCGCCCTTGATGGCCTTGAGCTGACGCGCCAGCGGCGAGTGATCGCGGTGTGTATGGGTGACAATGATGTGGCTGACGGTTTCGCCGGACAGCGCTGCGACAAGAGCCTCGAGTTGGCGCGGATCATCAGGGCCCGGATCAATCACGGCCACCGTGCCCACGCCAACGATGTAGGCGTTCGTCCCCGTGAATGTGAAGGGGCCCGGATTGTTGGCGACGATGCGGCGCAGCCGCGGCGAGAGCCAGTCGACACGGCCATATTCAAACGTCAGCGAGCGGTCGAAGGGAATGTCGGTCATGGCCTCTCCGCACGGGTTTTGTTCCGCGCCAGCTTGATACCAGACGCGCGGAGGGTTACGAGCATGTTAACGGCCTCTATCAGGGATGATTGCCATGAGCGCTTACGAAACCGCCCGCCTCGACACAGCGCGCCCATTTGCAGACGCGCTCTGGCCGACAACCCATTACAAGGTCGCGCGCGCCGTCGTGCTGGCCTTTGTCGGCGCAGCCTTGCTGACACTTTCCGCCAAGGTTCAGGTGCCGTTCTGGCCAGTTCCGATGACCATGCAGACCCTCGTTGTGCTCCTGATCGGGGCGGCGTTCGGGATGCGTCTCGCGGTTGCAACCTTGCTGCTTTATCTTGCCCAGGGCGCGCTTGGCCTGCCGGTGTTTGCCAACACGCCGCCCGCCATTCCAGGCCTTGCCTATTTCCTCGGCCCAACCGGCGGCTTTCTCGCTGGCTTCGTTGTTGCGGCAGCGATCGTAGGTGCTGCGGTTGATCGCGGCGTGAAGGGCTTTGGCCTCGCGGGTGTCATGCTGCTCGCCGACGTGGCCTTGCTGACCATCGGTTGCATCTGGCTGGCACTGTTCGCCCAGCTCTCAAGCGGTGCCACGGGCCTTGGCTTTGAGCGCGCCTTTAGCGTTGCGGTCCTGCCGTTCCTCACGGCCGAAGCGCTGAAGATTACGCTTGCAGCCCTGATTGTTCCCGGGATCTGGGCGGTTCTGAAGCGCTCGGCCCGCTAGAGCATGTTGCGCAAAAGTGGACGCCGGTTTTGCGGCACAACATGCGACAAGTCAGAGACTTAGAGGGCGTTTCGTTTTGATTCCACCAAAGCGAAACGCGCTCTAGACTAGGATCCTACGACAGGGTCGAGACGCGGTTGATCGCATCGCCGCGTTTCTCAAGGCCTGGCTGGAGTTGCAAACCGAGCCCCGGCTTCATGTTGAGGCTGACCTCGCCGTTGGAAACCAGCGGCAGTTCGGTCACGAGCTCCCGGTACCAGCCGGTATAGAACGCCCGCACGCTCTCCTGGATCAGCGCATTGCGCGCATGAAGCGACAGGTGGCATGAGGCCGTGTAGACCACGGGCCCGGTGCAATCGTGTGGCGCAACCGGCACTTTCCAGGCCTCGGCCAACGCAGCGATCTTGCGCGCTTCGGTGATCCCGCCGCACCAGCTCAAATCCAGCATGGCAACGCCCGCCACTCCGGTTTCAAGATACTCGCGAAACGCGTTGACGCCGTTGAGTGTCTCCGACGCACAGACCCAGGCATCAGAGTGTTCGGCATAAGATTTCAGGTCGCCGACCGTGTCTAGCCGGAACGGGTCCTCGTGCCAGTAGGTGTTGTAGGGCTTGAGGATGCGGGCAAGCTTCTTGGCCATGGGCATCGACCACAGCGAATGGAACTCGACCATGATGTCCATCTTGTCGCCAACGGCGCGGCGGATCTTTTCAAAAGGCTCCAGAGCCGTCTTGAGTTCATCAGCCGTGATGTCAAAGCCGCCGCTTCGTTCGGCAGGGATATCAAACGGCCAGATCTTCATTCCGGTAATGCCCTGCTCAAGAAGCGAGTGGGCGAGTTCATCGGCACGGTACAAGAAGCCCTCGAGATCCTCATAGGGCCCCGACGTCTCGCCAACATGCCAGTTTGACACCGTCTGGGCCGAGGCATCGCGGACATACTTGTAGCCAGCGCAGGTGTTGTAGACCCGGATCTTGTCGCGGGAGCGCCCGCCAAGCATGTCGCAGACTGGCCTGCCAAAGGCCTGGCCGAAAATGTCCCACAGCGCGATATCGACAGCTGAAAGCGCGCGCGTCTCCGTGCCCGCCGAGCGCCAGCCGAGATAGCCCTGAAGATCACGGCCAAGTGCCTCGATCATGAGCGGGTCGCGCCCGAGCAGCTTTGGCGCGCACCAGTCGTGAATGTAGGCCTCAACGGAAGACGCGCCGAAAAAGGTTTCACCCAGGCCAACCAGCCCCTCGTCGGTATGGAGCCTCAGCCAGATCAGATTGGCGAACTCGCCAAGACGCAGGGTTTCAACGCGCGTGATCTTCATGGGTGGCGCTCCGGTGGGCTTTGCTGTCAGGAGGGTTCTTGGAAGGGAGTTCGAGCGGCAGCGCCGCAGCGTAAGCCATTGCCCGTCCCCGGACGGGTCTCAAGACGCGATCAGACCGCCGCCTTGAAGAGTTTTGAGCGGAGCTTGGAAGGAGGATGCGCCCGAGGCGCAGCAGACCCCATGTACATTTGGACCTGTGAAACCCGGGAGCCGGAAGCGATCCGGCATCCCGGGCCACAGCAACAACGCTGTTAAGCCGGCACTCAGCCACCGCGCATCTTGCGCAGTTCCTCGAGCATGCGATCCACCACAGGGCGACCGATCTGGTCGGCATGGCGTTCATAGACCGGGCGGGCGTTCTCGCGCATGCGCGCCTGCTCGGCCGGAGCGAGCTCGTTGACCTGCATGCCAAGGCGCTGAAGCGCTGCAACAGAGCGGGCATTGCCTTCGCGGTTTGCTGTGCGCTGGGCCGTACGGCCCTCGCCTGCGCAAGCCGTCAGCGTCGCCTGATCTTCAGCCGAGAGACGGTCCCAGAGCGGCTTGGAGTAGAGCACAAGGAACGGCGTGTAGGCATGGCGCGTCACAGACAGGAAGCGCTGAACCTCGTTGAACTTCGAGGTTTCGATCGTAACGAACGGGTTTTCCTGCCCGTCGATCGCGCGCGTCTCCAGCGCAGTGAACACTTCGCCAAACGCCATTGGAACTGCGTTTGAGCCCATGTTGCGGAACGTATCGAGGAAGATGTTGTTCTGCATCACGCGCATACGCACGCCCTGGAAGTCTTCCCACTTGGTAATCGGGCGCCGCGAGTTGGTTGTGTTGCGGAACCCGTTTTCCCAGTAGGCCAGATTCACGAGGCCGACAGCAGGCAGCATGTCGGCAACGAACTTGCCAAAGTCACCGTCCAGGATCCGGTCGGCTTCCTGCTCGTTGGCAAACAGGAAGGGCAGATCGAACACACCAAGGGCCGGCAGAATGCCAACCAGCGGTGAGGACGATGTGACAACCATCTCCTGCGTACCGGCGCGAAGCGCCTGGGTTGCCTGGAGATCGCCGCCGAGCGCGCCGCCCCAGAAACCCTGAAGCCGGAGCCGGTTGTTCGAGCGGGTTGCCGCGCACGTCGCGAGAGCGCGAACGCCAACGCCGTTGGGGTGGTCTTCGGCAACCCCGTTCGAGATACGAATGGTGATTTGCTGGGCGGCTGCAGGCACGACGGCCGCAAGCGCTAGAGCGACGGCGCCGAGCGCGCCAACTGCGAGTTTCTTCATATCATTCCTCCGGGTGTGTGTTGTGTCGTTTTTTATTGTGACGTCCTATGTTGCAGCCCAAGCTATCCGCCGACAAGACGGACAGGCCAGGTCACAAACATCCACATCATCTCACCAAATCCGATCGTCCCACGCATCCAGCGCAGCGGCTGGATGACGAGGTCGGGAAATATGATGAGAAGCAACAGAACGCTGGTCTGCGCGATCAGGAACGGTGTGACAGCTTTCACAACCTGCCCCATGGTCACCCGCGCGACGCCGCAGACGACGTTGAGCACGATCCCCACAGGCGGCGTGATCAGACCAATCGCGTTATTCATAATGAAGAGCACGCCGAAGTAGACCTCGAAGTGCGGAATTCCGTTCAAACGGCCGACTTCGCGCACGAGCGGCATGAGTACCGGTGTCAGGATCAGCACCGTTGGTGCGAAATCAAGCGCGGTGCCAACCACAAGGACGAGCAACATCAGCACGAAGATGAATAGCCGTGGGCTGTTCTTCAAAGGCTCAAGGAACGCGCCAAGTTCCGCTGGAATGTTGGCCTGGGTGATCAGCCAGCTCGAGACCAGGGCTGCCGCGACCAGGAACATGACAACGGCGGTCATCTTCGCTGCTGCGAGAAAGACCTCATAGAGCATGTTGAGCTTCAGTTCGCGGTAGACGAACATGCCCACAAGAAGCGCGTAGACCGCAGCGACCACCGCAGCCTCTGTCGGCGTTACCACGCCAAACTTGATGCCGCCCAGGATGATGACCGGCATCATCAGGGCAAAGAACCCATCGCGGAACGAGCGCGCGCTGTCACCCCAGGTCTGGCGGGGCAACACGGTCATGGAGTCTTTCCGGCACACGATGGCCCAGGCCACCACGAGCGAAAGCCCCATCAATAGGCCGGGGAAAACACCGGCCAGGAAGAGCTGTGTGATCGACACGCCGCCCGCGACGCCAAAAATGACAAAGCCGATGGAAGGCGGAATGACGGGCGCGATGATACCGCCGGACGCAATCAGCGCGGCCGAGCGCGGCACGTTATAGCCGGCCTGGCGCATCATCGGGATCAGGATCGAGGCCAGAGCCGCCGTATCCGCCGCAGCTGACCCGGACAGGGCCGCCATGATGATCGCAGCAAAGATGGCGACATAGCCAAGACCGCCATGGATATGGCCGACAAACGAGATCGCAAAGTCGACAATGCGCTTGGAAAGCCCGCCACGGTTCATCAACTCGCCGGCAAGCAGGAAGAATGGCACGGCAAGGAGCGAGAAATTGTCGGCTCCGATGATCAGGTTCTGCGCGACGATCTGGCTGTCGAACAGCCCGAGGAAGCCCATCAAGACAATGCCGCAGACGAGCAGCGCGAACGCCACGGGCATGCCGAGCGCCATCGCGCCGCACAATGCGAGGAGGAAGACGAGGATGGTCATTCGATTTTGCCCTTGACGCTGCCTGCTTCAGGCGGCGCATCCCAGTCGCCGGCGAAGATCTTCACTTCGGCCTCATTGATCGTGCCTGTGGCGATCCGAATGAGGCGCGCCAGCGTCATCACGCCAATGCCAATCGACGTGAAATAGCCAATGCCGTAGACCCAGGTCATGGGCATGCCCGAAATCGGCGCGACGTTTGTGGCGTTGAGCCCATGCTGTTTCATTGTCCCCCATAGGAAGACCGCGCAGCAAAGCAGAACGAGGCTGTCGGACAGGAACATGAAGACCTTGCGTCCGACATCGGGCATGGCCTTCACCAGGGTTTCGACCCCGAGGTGCGCGTGCTCGCGGTGGACAACAACAGCGCCGATGAATGTCAGCCAGACAAAGAAGTATCGGCTCATCTCATCGGAGATCGAAATGCCGCCCGGCCAGCCCTGCGCCCGGAAATAGTCTGAGAACAGACCCTCGGCATAGCGCAGCACAACATTGCCAAAGACCATGGCAACCATGCCGAAAAGCAGCAGCACCATCACTGCCTCTAGGACCTTGAAGCCAAGGTCCAGCCATCGATCCACTGTTGATTTCATGCCAGCCGCCGTTCTGTGATCCTGAGGTCGCCTGCATCGATGTGTTCGAGAATGTCGCGACGCGATGCGATGATGAGTGTCTCGAGATGGCGCCGTGCTGCCGGGCCATCTCCGTTCACAATGGCCTCGTGAACAGCGCGGTGCCCTGGCATCGACAGGCGCGCACCCTCAAGCGTCCAGGTCGAGAGCTTGAAGGACAGGCTCAGCAGGCCGAGCACCATTTGCAGGGCCTGGGTCACGAAGAGATTGTGCGCGGCGCACAAAAGCGCGCGATGAAATCCAAGATCAGCCTCTGTGTAGCTGTCCTTGTGGCCAGCCCGGATCGCAGCTTCCATGGCTTCGATCGCGACACGCATGGCCTTGATGTCGGCGTCATTGCGCCGGCGAGCGGCAAGGCCCGCAGCAAACGGCTCCAACGCCAGTCTGAGCTCAACAAGGTCCTCGACCACATCGGCATCGATGGGCCCAGACAGGGTCCACGCGACGACGGCAGGATCAAACAGATGCCACTCGCCACGCTCCAGCACCCGGGTGCCGGTCCGTGGGCGCGTGACGACCATCCCCTTGGCCTGAAGGGCGCGGATCGCTTCCCGCACAACCGAACGCGAAACGCCAAGCTCGGCGCCGAGATCGGGCTCGGTCGGCAAGGTGGTGCCAGGCGCAAAGCGGCCTTGCACAATCCAGCCGGCGATTCTGTCAACCGCATCGGAGTGCATGCCACGGGGCAGGGGAGGAGCAATCATCATATGATCAGATGATTGCCCAAAGACCCCGAAGCAGGTCAATCCTGCGCTGCACCAATTCGATTCTGCAGCGCAGCATGAATGGGGCGCAAAGGACCCAAGGCATCAGATCAACGCAGTCGATCCTGATGCCGCCTGTGTTTCAAGTCCGGGGGATGCCTGAGCGCGGACGCCGGATCCGTTCCGGCGCCCTGCCAACATGGAAGACGCTTCGCGCGCGACATCAGTCCGCGCGCGAAAGGGCTCCTCAGAGCGCTGCCTTCAGCGCCTGATCGAGATCTGCTGCGAGATCCGCCGGGTCTTCGAGGCCAATGGACAGGCGGACCACATCGGAGCCCGCGCCTGCGGCTGCGCGCTGCTCGTCGGTCAACTGCCTGTGCGTGGTTGAGGCGGGATGGATCACAAGCGAGCGCGTGTCGCCAATGTTGGCGAGATGGCTGAACAGCCTGACATTCGAGACGAGTTTCACGCCCGCCTCATAGCCACCCTTGACGCCAAAGGTGAACACCGAGCCTGCGCCGGCCGGAAGGTACTTCTGGGCGAGGCTATGGTAGCGGTCTTCCGGCAGGCCGGCATAGTTCACCCATGCTACGGCCGGATGCGCCACAAGGAATTCGGCCACGGCCAGCGCGTTCTCGCAGTGCTTTTGCATCCGCAGGGGCAGCGTTTCGATCCCGGTCAGGATCTGGAATGCGTTGAACGGCGAGATGCAGGGCCCAAGATCGCGCAGCCCGAGGACGCGGCAGGCAATCGCAAACGCGAAGTTGCCAAAGGCCTCGCCCAAAATCATGCCGGCATATTCCGGGCGCGGCTTGGACAGGGTCGGAAACTTGTCGCTCGCGAGCCAGTTGAATGTCCCGCCATCAACAATGGCGCCGCCCATCGAGTTGCCATGGCCGCCGAGGAACTTCGTGAGCGAATGAACCACAATGTTGGCGCCATGCTCCAGGGGCCTGCACAGGTATGGCGTGGCCATGGTGTTGTCGACGATGAGCGGAATGCCAGCCTTGCTGGCAATCGCGGCAATGGCGGCAATATCCGAGACGCGTCCGCCGGGATTGGCGAGGCTTTCGATGAAGATCGCCTTCGTCCTCGGGCCGATGGCCCTTTCGAACGAGGCGAGATCATCGCCGTCTGCCCAATCCACATGCCAGTCGAACTTCTTGAAGGAGTGGTTGAACTGGTTGATCGAGCCACCGTAGAGCTGTTTTGCGGCAACAAACCGGTCGCCTGGCTCCATGATCGTGTGAAAAACCAGGAGCTGTGCGGCATGACCCGAGGCAACCGCAAGCGCTGCGGTCCCGCCTTCGAGCGCTGCCACGCGCTCTTCCAGAACCGCCTGCGTCGGGTTCATGATCCGCGTGTAGATGTTCCCAAAACTCTGCAGGCCGAACAGGCTCGCGGCATGATCGACATCGTCAAACACAAACGCCGTGGTCTGGTAGATCGGAGTCGCGCGCGCCCCCGTGGTCGGGTCGGGCTTTGCTCCGGCGTGAATGGCGAGCGTTGAGAAAGACGGGATGCGGTCTGTCATGGCGGGTTCCTCGTTTCAACAAGCTATCGTTCTTTTAAACGAACGATCCGGACGGTCAACCGTCCGTTTGGTTTTCGATGCTGTTGGAAAACCTGCGCTGTTTGCGACATAGTCGCGGGCTGATCCTTTTCCCAACCGGAGCCTGCGATGCCAGACTATGTCGTGAACCCCATGCCCCCATCTCTGGACCCGGACCTGATCCGCCTTCTGGAGCAGGTTGAGACCGCAACGATTGGACATTCCCGTCATTGGGGTTTCATGAACAGGGGCATTCAGCCGCTCTTGAAGCGCAGGCGCGTGGCGGGCGTTGCGGTGACGCTGGCAATCCCCGGACCTGATTCAACCCTGCTGCATCATGCGCTTGGGCTACTGCGGCCGGGTGATATCTTGGTCATCGACCGTCTCGGTGATGACCGCCATGCCTGTTGGGGCGGTGGGGTCACGGTTGCCGCAAAGGCTGCTGGCGCCACGGCTGGCATCGTGGACGGACCCTGTACCGATCTGACCGAGATCGAGGATTCTGATTTTCCGATGTGGTGCCGTGGCATGTCGCCAATCACAACGCGCCTTTATGATCTTGGCGGCACCTTGAATGCCCCGATCTCCTGCGGCGGCGTGCCGGTGCTCGCGGGGGATGTGGTGCTTGCGGATGAATCCGGTGTTCTGGTCCTTGGGCGCGAGGAAGCCAGAAGCGTGGCTGAAGCCGCGCTTGTGCGGCAAAAGCGCGGCGAGGCCAATCAGGACCGCGTCCGCCAGGGCGCTCGGCTTGGTGAACTCTCCGGCGCAACCGCCAAGGTCCTGGCAGGACTTTCGGGGTCATAGAGCGCGGAGCGGCAAAACCAGACTTGGGGCTTTGCAAACGACTGCGCTGGAGCCTCTGTGCATCTTCGCACGGCCTCGCTGCTGAATTGGGTGTGGCCGTGCATTTCCAGCGATGCCATATGATGTGTCTGACAGTGGAGGTCCCTCATGTCCTGGCATGCAACACCCGACCCTGAAGCGGGCGACATGACGGCGTGCGATGCGCTTGAAATGGCAATCCTCGCGCCATCCAAGGATTTGGGCGGCTTCGAGGTGCGTCGCGCCTTACCAACCGCAAAGCGCCGGCTTGTCGGCCCGTTCATTTTTCTCGATCAGATGGGACCCTCCGTCCTTGCGCCGGGCACCGGCGTTGACGTGCGCCCGCACCCGCACATTGGCCTGTCGACGCTGACCTATCTGTTTGATGGCGCGATGATGCATCGCGACAGCCTTGGCATCGTGCAGAAGATCAAGCCCGGCGAGGTCAATTTCATGATGGCCGGGCGCGGGATCGTCCATTCCGAGCGAAGCCCCCTGGAAGACCGACCGGATGGGCCGCGCCTTTACGGATTGCAGGCCTGGGTCGCAAGCCCGTCGGAAAACGAGGAGGACGCGCCGGCCTTCGTGCATCACAGCGGCGATGAGCAGCCGGTTGTCCATGACACAGGCGCGCGGGTTCGTGTGATTGCCGGCACAATGCTGGGCGCAACCGCGCCTTTGAAGACGCTGTCCCCGACGATCTTTGCGGATGTTGCCCTGGCTGCAGGCGCGGCTGTGCCGCTTGATGATACCTATGAGGAGCGGGCTGTTTACGTGCTCAAGGGCGAGGTGGCGATTGCCGGGCAGACGTTTGGCCCAGGTCAATTGCTGGTGTTTCGTCCAGGCGACCGGATCAGCATCCGCGCCACCGAGGACACGCGTCTCGCCATCATTGGCGGCGATGCGCTGGATGGAAAGCGCTACATCTGGTGGAACTTCGTGTCTTCGCGCCAGGACAGGATCGAACAGGCCAAGCATGAGTGGGCGACGGCCAAGTTCGACATTGTGCCGGGCGAAACAGAGTTCATTCCGCTGCCGGCCTAGTCAGGTCAGGCCGACAAGGCGCATGGCCTCAGACCGCATCCCCCGGGGCTGAGATCACTCAGCCGCGGGTTGCATGCGCTTTTGCTGTTCGTTTGCGGGCGAAGCCGTCCCCGATGCAACAGCGGTCGCGACCGCAAGAGGCGGGCCAACGGCATGTCCGCTTGCGCCCGGCAGCGCTGTCCATGTCGTCTCATCTTCGGTCTTGTTGATGAACTTGCGACCAAGCCGCGCAGTGACGCGGGTCAAATCGTCCATAACCGTAAAGAAGGATGGCACGAAGACGAGGCTGAGCACCGTCGACACGATCATGCCGCCAATCACGGCAATCGCCATTGGCGCACGAAACTCGCCGCCATCCCCAATGCCGTAAGCGGAGGGCGCCATACCGGCTGACATCGCAATCGTTGTCATGATGATCGGGCGGGCGCGCTTTCGACCGGCATCAATGATGGCGACGACGCGCGGCACACCGGTCTTCATCTCCTCGACCGCGAAGTCGACAAGCATGATGGCGTTCTTGGTCACGATACCCATCAGCATCAGGATGCCGATCACGACGGGCATCGAGATCGCGTTGTTGGTCAGAACGAGCGCAAGGAACACGCCGCCAATCGACAATGGCAATGACAGCATGATCGTGATCGGCTGGAACACCGAGCCAAGCAGCAGGACCATCACACCGAAGACCATGAGCAGGCCAAGCAGCATGGCCTTGGCAAAGCTCTCGAACAGCTCCGACATGATCTCGGCATCGCCCGTACGCTGGATACGGACACCGGCCGGCAGATTTTTCACCGCATCGCTCGCCATCACAATGTCGAGCCCCTGTCCGATCACCGCGCCACCGACAAGATCGGCGCCAACAATGACCCGACGCTCGCGATTGAGGCGTTCAATGGAAGAGGGACCAACGCCGAACTGAACGTCGGCAAGGGCGGACAGCGGGATCTGGAGCCCCGATGGGCTGATCACGGTCAGCGCCTCGAGAATATCAAGGTCCGAGCGGGCGATCGTCTCCATCTGCACCCGGATCGGAATCAGCCGGTCACCGGCATTGAACTTGGCCAGATTGACCGCGCCATCCCCGATGGTCGCAACCCGGATCGCCTCGGAAATCGCGTCGGTCGTAATGCCGAAACGGGCGGCTTCCTCAAGGCGCGGGACAATCCGAACCTCCGGCCTGTCGACACCGGCAACGGCTGCCACATTCGCAAAACCGGGGAGCTGGCGCATTGCGGCTTCGAGTTGGCCAACACCCTGGCGCAGCGCCTCGGGATTGGTGCCGAGCATCACGATGGCCAGATCGCGCTCGCCGCGATCGTTGACGTACCAGGCGCGCAGATCAGGAACGGCGCCGATCAGGTCGGCAACCTGAGCCATGATCTGGCGCTGGGTGCGCACGCGGTCGGCTTTTGGCTGAAGGGAGACAATCACAGTCGCCCGTCGCACCTCGCGTGTTCCGGTTGGGTTTGATCCGCCAATCACGAACACGGATTGCGCTTCAGGCACGTTCTTGCGGATCGACTGCGCGAGTTGGTCGGTCTTGCGCTGGTTGTCCTCAACCGTAGAGCCTGGTGGAAGCTCTGCAGAAATCACAAACCTGGACGAGTCTTCCGGCGGAATGAAGCCAGTCGGCAGCAACGACGTCGACCAGATCGAAACGGCAAACAGCCCGATGCCCACCAGCAGGGTCAGATAGCGCCAGCGCACTGTCACAGCCAGAAGCCGCGTGTAGCCACGCATCAGCCAGCCGTCCTTTGGCTCTTGATGCTTGTGATCACGCATCAGATAGGCCGCCATCATTGGCGTGATCAGTCGCGCGACCAACAGCGAGAAGATCACCGCTGCGGCAACCACCAGACCGAACTGCTTGAAATACTGGCCGGGAATACCGCCCATGAACGAGACCGGCACGAACACGGCAACGATCGTCAGCGTGATCGCGATCACGGCCAGTCCGATTTCGTCAGCCGCTTCCATGGCCGCGCGGTAGGGCGATTTGCCCATTTTCATGTGACGAACGATGTTCTCGATCTCAACGATGGCGTCGTCGACGAGAATGCCCGTGACCAGGGTGATTGCCAGCAGCGACACGAGATTGAGCGAGAAGCCCATCATGTCCATCGCCCAGAACGCCGGGATCGC
>JAIYEB010000265.1 GCA_027487195.1 Hyphomicrobiales bacterium
CAATATAAAATACAAGAAAAGTATATAATAATTCAATCTAAAAAGAATTGCATTCCATCATATAATTTAATTCAAAGCCGTCTCATTATATAATATATAATTGATATTAATGCGAATATGGTGAGCTTGAAAAGAACTTTTGAAACGAAATAAATAGCAATTGAATTCTTTCACAATAAGAGGCGGTGCCCGCCTGTTTAATCCAAACGTACGTGAAATTTACAGTGGTAAATTTACAGGCATTTGTTCGTGCGCGACTGGCGATGGGCGCTGATCATCAGTCGTGAATTGGCCTCATGTGCCGTCTCAAGTAAAGCAGAGCGCCGGTTCACCTGCAGAACCTGTGTCAAGGAAAAGCCAAGAAGCATTCGACCGATGAAGGCAGGTCGCATGTTACTTCAAGGGCGCCGTGCTGTAGCTGGCGACGCCAATACGGCTCTCGGCCCGAAGGGTCAGATCCAGCCCATCAGTTCGCGGCGAACAACGTGGCCGATCACGTCCATTCCACGCCGTGACGCGTTCAGGGCTGGAACGTAGGTGAACTTCTCGCCACCATGCTCCTCGAAGATATGGCGGTTTTCACCGTCAAGTTCCTCAAGCGTTTCAAGGCAGTCCGCTGCAAAGCCCGGAGCGACAATGGCCATGCGCTTGACGCCGGATTTCGCCAGCATCTCGACGGTCTCGTCCGTGTAGGGCTTCAGCCATTCCTCGGGCCCAAACCGCGACTGGAATGTGTATCGGCACTGTTCCGGCGTCATTTTCAGCGCGGTGCGGATCAGGCGCGAGGATTTCGCGCACTGGCAGTGATAAGGGTCGCCCTTGAGAAGATAGCGCTTGGGAACCCCGTGCCAGGACAGGAGGATGACCTCCGGTTCCCAATCAAGCGTTGCCAGATGGTCCTTGATCGAACCCGCAATGGCATCGGCATAGACCGGGTCGTCATGCCAGGGCGGCGCGACGCGGACGGCCGGCTGCCATTCCATCTTCATCAAGGTGCGGAACGCCTGGTCGGCGGCTGTTCCGGTCGTTGCGGCGGAATACTGCGGATAGAGCGGCACGAGCAGAATGCGATCACATCCGGCCTTCTGCAGCCGCTCGATCGCCGGCCCCGTCGCCGGGTTACCATAGCGCATGGCAAAATCGACCAGCACGCGGTCCGAGACCTGTACAATGTCGTCGGCGAGCGCTTCGGCCATTTCGCGTGTCAGCGTCAGCAGCGGGCCCTCGTTGCGCTCCTTGTTCCAGATCGTGTCGTAATCCTTGCCCTTGCGGCCCGGACGAACGGTCAGGATGATCCCCTGCAGGATCGGCTGCCACAGGGCTGCGGGCCAATCGATGACGCGCTTGTCCGACAGGAACTCCGAGAGGTAGCGGCGCATCGACCAATAGTCGGTGGCATCAGGCGTGCCGAGGTTCAGCAACAGCACGCCAATGCGCCCGCTCGATACTGCGGGGTGATCCGCCGGAAGAGCGGGGGAGAGGAAGCTGCGCTGCGGGACGTGTTCGTTCATGTCAGGCGTACGTATCTGCTCTCGTGCGGATCATCTGTCGAGCCTATACTGCTTTACATTGGTCTCGGACCAGCGCTGAAAGGTCACAGTCCGCGCGACCGGAACGCTGGACATCGCCAGCGGTGAAGCGCAGCGGCCCTGCCCTTACGCGCGCTTCTTCTCGATCGCGTTCCAGACCATGGGGGCAAGATCCGGGCCCCCAAGACGCTTGATGGCGCGAATCCCGGTGGGCGATGTCACGTTGATCTCCGTCAGGTTGCCGGCAATCACATCAATCCCCACGAGAATGAGACCGCGTGCTGCCAGTTCAGGCCCGATCCGCTCGCAGATCTCGCGCTCGCGCGGCGTGAGTTGCGTCGTCTCGGCAGCGCCACCGCGCACCAGGTTCGAGCGCAGATCATCTGGCGCCGGTACACGATTGACAGCGCCGGCAAACACGCCGTCGATCAACATGATGCGCTTGTCGCCGTCCTTCACTTCCGGAAGGAAGCGCTGGACCACCCAGGCCTCCCGGAATGTTGCGCTGAACATGTCGAACAGCGAGCCGAAGTTCAGGTCATTGCGCACCACGCGAAACACGGCCGCGCCGCCATTTCCATACAGCGGCTTCATGACGATGTCGCCGAATTCGGCCCTGAATGCCTCGATCTCGGCCCTGTCGCGCGTGATCAGGGTTGGCGGCATCAGGTCGGGAAACAAGGTGACCAACAGCTTCTCCGGCGCATTGCGCACTTCAAAGGGGTTGTTGACCACAAGGGTTGCAGGATGGACGCGCTCGAGAAGATGCGTTGCCGTGACATAGTGCATGTCAAACGGCGGGTCCTGGCGCATCAACACCACGTCGACATCCGATAGCGCCGTCCGCTTCGCGTCGCCCATGGTGAAATGTTCGCCCTGAACATCCTTGACGCTGATCGGGTGCAAAGATGCCGTGACATGGCCATCGCGCATCGAGAGCTTTTCGGGCGTGAAATAGTGCAGCCGATGGCCGCGCGCCTGCGCCTCCAGCATAAGGGCAAAGGTCGTATCGCCGGCGATCTTGATCCGGTCGATCGGGTCCATCAGGACCGCGACATCTAAAGTCATGACAGTCTCCACTCAGGCCGTAAACGCATTCGGAATGTGGTGTGGCCAGGCGCGGGGCATGACGGCAACCACATCAAATCTCAGTGTGTAATCGCCATAGCGCGGATGTCGCGCAAGCCACCATTGGGCGCTTCGAACAATGCGCCCCTGCGCCATGGGGGTTATCGCCTCCATGGCAGACGCGATATCCGCACGGCGCTTGACCTCGACGAAGGCAACGATCCTTCCGCGACGCATGATCAGGTCGATTTCGCCCATCGGGGTCCGGGCTCTTTGCGCCAGCGGCCACCAGCCCGAAAGGACCAGGCGCAGGAGGGCCAGCCGCTCCGCGCTCCGTCCGCGCGCCTCCGCCCTTTGCCGCGCCTCGCTCGTCATTTCCCGCTCTTCAGAGCCAGCGCCCGCGCATAGACTTCGCGCCTTGGCAGGCCAAGAGCCCCCGCAACCGCGGTTGCGGCTTCCTTGATCGACATCGCCGAAAGCGCACGCTTCAGCGCCTCATCAAGATCATCGGCGCTGCCGGCGGCTTGCGCCGGTGCAGGACCGACGATCAGAACAATCTCGCCTTTCGGCTCCTCATCCTTGTATCGCTCGATCAGGGCTGGAAGCGTATCGCGAACAACTTCCTCATGCATCTTGGTCAGTTCCCGGCAGACAGCCGCCATGCGGCCGGGCAGAACCTCGTCGATATCCCTGAGCGTTGCCTCAAGGCGGGGACCGGTTTCAAACAGCACGAGGGCTGCCGGAATGCGGGCGAGCTCGGCCAGTCGAGCCTTGCGGCCCACGCTTTTGGCCGGCAGGAATCCATCGAAGAAGAAGCTGTCGGTCGGCAGGCCTGATGCGACGAGCGCTGCCATGACGGCGCTTGGCCCGGGGACCGCCACAACCCGCAACCCCTCTTCGAGACAGGCATCAACCAGCTTGTAGCCGGGATCGGAGATGAGCGGCGTTCCCGCATCGCTGATGAGCGCTACCGACTGGCCGCTCTTGATCCGCGCCAGGATCTTCGGGCGCATGCTGGCTGCGTTATGGTCGTGATAGGGCATGCGCGGGGTTGAAAGCCCGAAACGCTCGAACAGCTTGGCGGTCACGCGCGTGTCCTCGCAGGCCACGAGATCAACGGCTGCAAGCGTCTGCAGCGCGCGCACGGAAATGTCCGAGAGGTTGCCGATGGGCGTGGCTACAACATGCAACGCTGATTCGACCCGCACGGCCACATGCGCATGCCCAAGCAGCGTGTAGCTGCGCGGCGCAGGCGTTTTGGATGCAACCTCAATGGCTTCGTCATGGTCACTTGGCATTCGGCCTCACGTTTCGTACCCTATGCTTAACATGCGCGGGTTCGGGACCGGGGTCCACCCTCCGAGAATGCCCTGGGGGCCCGTTGCCCGCCGATAATGTGTTGGAGATGAACTGACCATGGGACCCACATCCGCCCCCCTGTCGCGCCGTGGCGCACTTGTGCTTGCCAGTGGCGCTACCCTGACCCTTGCCGGGTGCGTTGCCAACCCGTTCAGCCAGAATGATGGCTGGGGCTCGCGCGGCGCTGCGCAGGCTGTCGATGTGCCGCCGCCTGGAGCGGGCGCCATGTCCGGCGATGTGATCGGCAACGGCCAGACGCGCATTGGATTGATCCTGCCAATGACCGCGACCGGCAACGCCGGCAATGTCGGCCGCGCCATGCGCCAGGCGGCAGAGCTCGCGTTTGGCGATGTGCCAAACAACGACCTCTCGATCCTCGTGCGCGATGATGGCGGCAACACGCAGGGCGCGCAGGATGCCGCCCGCGACCTGTTGGCCAATGGCGTTCAGCTCGTGCTCGGCCCGGTCTTTGCGCAGAACGTGCTTGCGGCAGGGCAGGTCCTTCGCCCCGCCAACATTCCGATCATTGCGTTCTCGACCGATGAGAGCGTTGCGGCCCAGGGGGTCAATCTCCTGTCCTTCCTGCCGTCAAACGACGTCAACCGCATGGTCGAGTATTGCTCGACGCAAGGGCGGCGCTCGTTTGTCGCGCTGTTTCCCGATGATGCCTACGGGCAGCTCGTTGAAGCCGCGCTGCAATCGGCGCTGCCGCGCTACGGCGCGCGCGCCATTGCGCTGGAGCGCTACCCGCTGGACCGGGTCAGGCTCGGCGAACCGGTCCAGCGCGTTGTCCCGGCCCTTGCACAGGCCGACGTGCTGTTCCTGCCGGATGGCGCGGATGGCGCTTCGCTTGTGGTCGAGGCGCTGCGCAATGCGCGCGGCGCGCTGCAGCGGGTCAAGCTTGCCGGCACCGGGCGCTGGAACGATACGCGCATTTTCAACAATGCAGCCTTTGCAGGCGCCTGGTTCACTGGGCCGGATACGGCGGGCTTTCGCAACTTCGCCGGCCGGTTCCGCGAGCGCTTCAACGCCGACCCGGAGCGCACAGCCTCGCTGGCCTATGACGCGACATTGCTTGCAGCAGCGCTGTCTGCGCAGGGCGCGCGCGGCACGGCCACGCCCGGCGGGCGCTTCGGGCCGCAGTCGCTTGGCAATCCCAACGGCTTTGCCGGCGTCGATGGTCTGTTCCGCTTCCTGCCCAACGGGCAGAACCAGCGCGGCCTTGCGGTTCTTGAAGTCAGAAACCGCCAGCCCGTGCCGATCAGCCCGGCGCCGACAACCTTTGCCGCATCCGCGTGAGGTTCTTTCGTCGGCGGCGTGTTGTCGCCGGACTTCTAGCCCTTTGCCTTGCCCTTCCGCTGCCCTTGATGACCGGATCCCGCGCCATGTCTGATACGCCGCTCGTTTCCCATGCCGCGCCCGATGCGCTTGCCGCTGCGCGCGCAGGCACAACCACGCTGATCGATATCCGCACGCCGGAGGAATGGAACGAAACCGGGGTTGGCGAGGGCGCGACCGCCATCATGATGCAGGACCCGGATTTCGTTGAGAAGGTCACAGCTCTCGTGAACGGCGACCGCACGGCACCGGTCACGCTGATCTGCCGCACAGGCGCGCGCACCGCGCGCACGGCGGCCTACCTGCGCGATATAGGCTTTACCAATGTGTCACACGTCGGCGAGGGCATGATCGGCAGCGGCTTTGGCCCGGGCTGGGTCAATCGCGGATTGCCGGTGGTGAGGAAGTAGGGACCGTTGCCGGCGCGGCCATAAAGGTCAGCCGCTTCGCTGAATTCGAGCGCGCGATCTTATTGGACTGAGCGATGATGGGACGATTTCATGCGCTTGGGCGCTGCGCGCTATTGGCATGAGCATGGGACGGTTCGCCTGTGAACTCGGCATTGGCAAGGGTATGGCGCAAAGGGTGTCTCAGGGTGCAGACATTTGTTGAGTCGTTCGATAGTTAAGATATTGTCAGATGAAACGGATGTCATGTGGCGGCGTTGGCGTCTCCCGGATAGGCGAGCAGAGACTGACCTGTTCATAGGTGGTTTCACAGCTCATTGAAACCGAAGGACATGAGAGGATTGAAATGGCTGGCCGTGTTGATGAACTCCCGCCAATCGGCCAAGCTAAAGAGGTGTCAGTCGAACTCCTTGATTTCGACCTGAACAATCCGCGCTTTACGCCAGACAAAGAGCCTGATGGCACTACTGACGCTGCAGTTATTGCTATGCTAGCCAGTACTGCCGATCTTGCTGAATTGATCCAGTCGATCTCAACCAGTGGTTACATAAACATTGAGCCATTGATTGTTATCGAGAGGAGTGGTCGACTAGCTGTTCTGGAGGGCAATCGTCGCTTGGCGGCGGTTAAAGTGCTTCGTGACCCCGAATTGGCAAAGGATGCTAAG
>JAIYEB010000264.1 GCA_027487195.1 Hyphomicrobiales bacterium
ATGGTTTCGGCGTCGAGATCCGTCGCAGCCAGCGCGCGGGCAGCTGCGAGCGCATAGTTGCCGCCCGACCCGATGCCCATGACCCCGCCTTCCGGCTCCAGCACATCGCCGGTCCCGGACAGGACAAGCGAGACCTTTGCGTCGGCTACCAGCATCATGGCCTCAAGACGACGCAGATACCGGTCTGTGCGCCAGTCCTTGGCGAGTTCAACAGCTGCGCGCATGAGTTGGTTTGGATATTGCTCGAGCTTCTTTTCAAGCCTCTCGAACAGGGTGAAGGCGTCAGCGGTTGCGCCGGCAAACCCGCCGATCACGGCGCCCCCCGCAAGCGGGCGCACCTTCTTTGCATTGGACTTCACAACTGTCGCGCCAAGGCTGACTTGTCCGTCGCCGCCAATCACGACACGGCCGCCCTTGCGGACCGTGAGAATGGTTGTGCCGTGCCAGACGGGGATTTGATCGCTCATGAAGCCGCTCCACTATCGAGGGCTTCATGTAGGCATCGAAACGCCGAACGCCAATAAGGGCGCTGCCTACTCTGCAGCAGCTCGCCCCTTGCCGTAGCGACGCTCGATGTAGTCGGCGACCATGGTCTTGAAGTCAGCCGCAATGCCGGGCCCGCGCAGCGTCGTGGCTTTTTGTCCATCGATGAAGACGGGTGCCGCCGGTGTCTCGCCGGTCCCGGGCAAAGAAATCCCGATGTCGGCGTGCTTTGATTCGCCTGGACCATTCACGATGCATCCCATCACCGCCACGTTGAGCGTCTCGACGCCGGGATAGCGCGACTTCCAGCCGGGCATGGAGGCATAGATCCAGCCCTGGATGTCTCCTGCCAGTTCCTGGAACACCGTTGAGGTTGTGCGCCCGCAGCCCGGACAGGCCGCAACAAGCGGAACGAAGGTGCGAATGCCCATGGTCTGCAGGATTTCCTGCGCAACCTTGACCTCAAGCGAGCGATCACCGCCCGGTTCCGGCGTCAGCGACACGCGGATCGTGTCACCAATGCCCTGTTGCAGCAAAATGCCCAGTGCGGTCGCAGAAGCGACGATGCCCTTGGAGCCCATGCCTGCCTCAGTCAGGCCGAGATGGAGCGCATAGTCGCAGCGCGCGGCAAGCGAGGCGTAGATGGCGACAAGATCCTGAACGTGGCTGACCTTGGCAGATATCAGGATGCGGTCGCGCCCCAGACCAATCTCTTCGGCGCGCGCAGCCGACAGCAGGCCGGACTGGATCACCGCTTCACGCGTCACTTCGCGCGCGGTGACCGGTGTGGCGCTGGTCGCATTCTGGTCCATCAGGTGCGTCAGCAATTCCTGGTCCAGCGAGCCCCAGTTGACGCCGATGCGCACAGGCTTGCCGTAAAGGAGCGCCATCTCGATGATGGATGAGAACTGCCGGTCCCGCTTGTCCTTGAAACCGACATTGCCCGGATTGATCCGATACTTGGCGAGCGCGCGAGCGCATGCGGGATGGTCGGCCAGAAGCTTGTGCCCGATATAGTGAAAGTCACCGATCAGCGGAACATCAACGCCCATCGCGAGGAGTTTCTCGTGGATATGGGGAACAGCCGCTGCGGCCTCGTCGCGGTCAACTGTGATGCGCACGAGCTCAGAGCCTGCGCGGGCAAGCGCTGCGACCTGACGGACGGTTTGCTCGATATCGGCCGTGTCGGTGTTGGTCATGGACTGAACAACCACCGGAGCGCCACCCCCCACCATGACGCCGCCGACATCGACACCAACAGAACGGCGACGTTCGCCTGGCACGCCCGTGTACATCTTTGACTTCCTTACACCGCGAGAGGTTTGGGTTTGATCTGGTTGAAGGCCTGCGCCGGGTTGCGAAGACCGTTGCAACGCTTGCAGCGCCCGACAATCTCGATGACGGGCTGGCGGACCAGGAAGCCAACGCGCCCTGCGGCCGCAGCAATTGTCTCGGCAATTGCAGACGTCGAGAGCTCCGAGACCTCGTCGCAGGTCTCGCATACGAGCAGCACGACGGTCTCATCGGTGGCATGTGAATGGGTGCAGGCAACGTACGCGTTGCGGCTCTCGACCCGATGGACGAAACCCTGCTGCACCAGAAACTCAAGCGCGCGATAGATGGTGACCGGCGCAGCGCGCTCGTGGCCCTTTTCCACCAGCCGTTCGATGATGTCGTAGGCTCCAACCGGCTGATGCTTGTCCAGAACAACATCAAGAACCCGCCGGCGTATTGCGGTCAGGCGTGCGCCAGACTCAAGGCAACGTTCTTCCGCCCGTGCCAGCGCGGTTGTGCGGCAGTGGGCATGGTCATGGTCCGGTGGATGGTTATGAACAGCCATGGCGCTCATATAACGTGGATCATGGGGTGCGCGGTAGAGGGCGAACCCCTGACATGTTCATCAGCGGATGCAGGCTGCCATCCGTTTGATGGCTTCCTCAAGGATGGGGAGCGGACATCCGAAATTGAGCCTGACAAACCCGTCTCCACCCGGCCCGAAGGTTGGACCGGGGTTGAGTGCCACGCGGCCCTTTTCGAGAAAGACCGCCTGCGGATCCTCATTCCAACCAAGCCCCCGGCAATCAAGCCAAGCCAGATAGGTGCCTTCGGGCTCGACATAGCGCACACCGGGCAAATGCTCTGCCACGGCGGCCCTGAGATAGGCTCGATTCTTCTCAAGCGTTTCCATCAACGCAAGACGCCAGGGCTCGCCTGCCTCATAGGCCGCGCGCGTCGCATCAAGGCCGAACATGTTGCCGGTGTCCGCAAGTCCGGCGCGGGCCTTCTCCAAGCGAGCGCGTATCTCGGGGTTCTGAACGATCGCAAAGGCCGTCTTCAGGCCAGCGATGTTGAACGTCTTGCCCGCGGACATGAACGTTACAGTCTGCATGGCAATGTCGTGTGACAGGGTGGCCATAGGGATATGGGTGGCACCGTCAAACACGAGACCGCAATGGATCTCATCCGACAGGATGGTCACACGGTGTTTGATGGCCGCAGCGCCGATGCGCTCCAGCTCATCACGGGTGAACACCTTGCCGACGGGATTGTGTGGATTGCAAAACAGGAACGCGCTGGAGCGGGCAAACGCCTCATCAAGCGCTGCATCTTCATAGACCCAGGTCGCCTCGGCATTGAGCGTCAGCGGCACATCGTGGCGCGTAAGCCCCCATTGACCTGGCGCGGCATGAATCGGCGGATAGACCGGCGTCTGGACCGTCAAGCCTTCGCCAGGCTTTGTCAGCGCTTTCAGCGCAAGGTTGAATCCAGGGACCACGCCGGTGACGATCAGAATATCCTCGGGCGTAATGGTCCAAGCGTAGCGCGTCGCCATGTCCTTGACGATTGCGGCTTTCATCTCGTCGGACGCGACGCAGTAGCCATAGATCGGATGCTCGGCGCGGGCGCGGATCGCATCGTTGACAACCGGCGCTACCGGAAAATCCATGTCCGCAACCCAGAGCGGCAGGACATCGGGCGCGTATTTGCCCCACTTGATGCTGTCAGTTCCGGCGCGGA
>JAIYEB010000308.1 GCA_027487195.1 Hyphomicrobiales bacterium
TTCCCCCCCGCTGTTGGCCAGGGTGCGATCCTGATCGAAGCAAGGCGCGATGATGCCGACACGCTTGGCCTGATCAGTGCCATCAGCCATCGCGACACGCATATTGCGCTCAATGCCGAACGGGCATTCCTGCATGCGCTTGACGGGTCGTGCCGCACGCCCATCGCAGGCTATGCAACGGTTGCCGGTTCTTCCGTCGACTTCCATGGCCTCATTCTCAGAACCGATGGCTCGGAATGGCACGAAAAGCGCAATGCCGGCACTGCTGACGAAGCAGCCTTGCTTGGTCGCGACGTGGGTCTTGAACTCAAGGCGCGCGCGCCAGCGGGCTTTTTCTCAGCGACATGAAAGTCGCGCCATGAAGGTCTTGGTGACGCGACCGGCGCGCGAAGCTGCGCGGACCGCGCGTCGCCTTGAGGCGCTGGGTCATACGGCTTTGATCGAGCCGCTCCTGAAGATCGTGCCATCAGCGCCGGTCGAAATTCCATCGGATACGGTGGCGCTCGCTGCAACCTCAGCGAACGCGTTTGAGGCTGCGCCCTCGACACCGGCCTCTTCCGTGCTGCCGGTTTTCTGCGTTGGCGATCGCACAGCCGAGGCCGCGCGCCTTGCCGGGTTCCAGTTCATCGAAAGCGCCGATGGCGATGTGGCAGAACTGACGCAGCTGATTTTACGCCGGCTCGACCCCGACGCCGGCCCCCTGCTCTACCTTGCAGGCCGCGAGCGCACGGGCGCACTTGAGCTGAACCTCATACGGCTTGGATATGACGCAGGCGTGCTTGAAACCTATCGATCCGACATGATCGAGGCCTTCAGCGATGACACGTTGCACGCCCTGAGGGACATGAGCATTGACGCTGTCCTCCTGTTCTCGACGCGCACGGCCAAGGCCTTTTCGGCTCTTGTGGACAGCGCTGGCCTTCAGCCATCCCTTGGTCATGTCAGGTTGGTATGCCTGTCTCAGGCTGTCGCGCAGCCTTTGATTGGACTTGGCGGGCAAATCCTTGTTTCGCCCTTGCCAACAGAAACAGCTTTGATTGATACCCTTTCGGCTGATGCATGAATTGCAACGCCGTGATTAGATAAGAAAAAGCGACGGGGAACGACGATATGCCGAAGTCTACCAGCGACCGCCCGGACCCGGCCACATCCGTGGCGCCAACAGTGATCGAAGCCACAGCCACGCCTGTCGTGGAAACAGCACCGGAAGCGCAAAATACCACGCCCAAGGCGCCTGACATTGTCGTTGAGCCCACCGAAACCGCCGCCGCACCAGACGTGCGCCCGGCGCAGGTGGAGCCGCAGGCAGCCTCGCAAACACCAAGCGTCATGAAGCCAGCCCTCGTTGGCGGCATTGTCGGCGCGCTCCTGTCGACCGGGGCGTCATACCTGATGCTGTCCAACCTTCCGGCACCAACGCCGCCGCCTCCAGCAGCAGCCGCGATTGATCTTGGCCCGATCACGCAGCGCATTGGCGCGCTTGAGCCCCTCGGCCAGAGGATCAGCGCCCTGGAACCGCTGGCTCAGCGCCTGCAGGCGGCTGAACAGGCGCTGCAGCGCGTTGAGGCGCGTGTTGTTGCCGTCGAAGCCCGCCCCGCACCCGCTTCCGGTGCTGCTCCCGCAGCTTCCGCCGGCACCCAGACCTCGGCACAGCCAGGCGCATCAGCGCCAGCCCAGGTTGATCTGACCCCTGTGCAAGCCGCCCTGGCCCAGCTCCGGCGCGATCTCGACCAGCTCGCCCAGCGCCCCGCCGCTGCCGCCACACCAGCGGCACCTGCTGCGCCACCTGTCGATCTTTCGCCCCTGCAAGGCGAGATCACACGGATTGCCAGCGCCTTGACCGCGCTGACAGGCCGCGTCAACGCCCTGCCCCAGACGCCCGGCATCGACCGGCTCGGAGCCCTTGCGGTTGCGGCAACAGCGCTGAAGTCGGCAGTTGATCGCGGCGGCCCGTTCAACACCGAGCTTGACGCTGTTCGAACCCTTGGTGTCACCGGCGCTGATATTGCGGCCCTGACAAGCCGCTCCGCGCAGGGCGTGCCCTCGGTGCAGGCGCTGATGCGCAGCTTCCAGAGCCTGTCGCGCCCGGTCCTCGATGCAGCAACCCCTGCCGGCGAGACCACGATTGACCGCCTTGTGCAGGGTGCCTCGCGGCTTGTGACGGTTCGCCCGGCCGGCGAGACCCCGGGTGAAAGCCCGGCAGCGCTTGTTTCGCGCATCGAGGCAAAGCTTGCGCGCAATGATCTGGCAGGCGCTCTCGCCGACCTTCAGCTGCTGCCGGAGCCGGCAAGGCGGGTGGCCGCGCAGTTTGCTGGCGATCTCGCGGCACGTGTTGAGGCGGAACGCCTGATCGCACGCATCGGTACGGACGTCGCCCGCGCCTTGACACCGCGCGGTTAGGGAGCAGGCGATGATCAGATTTCTCATTGTCATCGCGGTCATCGGGGCGTCAGCCCTGATTTTCGGCTGGCTTGCCGACAATCCCGGCACGCTCTCGGTCGATTGGTTCGGATGGCGGATCGAAACCTCCACCCTCGTCGCCATTCTTGCGGTCCTGTCGTTTGCAACGGTGATCTTTCTGATCACGGTTGCCCTGCGCCTGTTGATCAGGGGCCCAGGCGAAGTGTCGCTGTTCATGAGGAACCGGCGAACCGCCCGCGGCCACAAGGCTGTTGCGCGGGGGCTTGTCGCCGTTGGCGCAGGCGACACGAGGGCTGCGCTGAGAGCAGCTCAGGAAGCCCAATCAACCCTTGGAGAGCAGCCCATCACGCTTCTGCTGCGCTCACAGGCAGCGCAACTGGCAGGCGACCGGGACGGCGCAAAGGCCTCGTTCAAGCGCATGCTCGAAGTTCCGGAAACGCGCGCGCTTGGTCTTCGAGGGCTTTATGTCGAGGCCAACCGTTCGGGCGACCGGGAGGCCGCGCGCCTTGTGGCTGCTGAAGCGGTCAAGACCGACCCTGGCCTGCCCTGGGCTGCCAGCGCGGTTCTGGATGACCAGTCGCGCGCAGGAGACTGGGACGCAGCGATTGAAACGATTGCCCGCAACGCGGACCAGCGCGTCATTGACCGCCCGACGTCAAAGCGGTTGCGCGCGGTTGTACGCACCGCTCAGGCCATCGAGCGTGCAGACAGCGACCCTGAGGCCGCGAAGGCCTTTGCGCTTGAAGCCCATGGCCTTGCGCCGGATCTGGTTCCGGCGGCGGCGCTTGCAGCACGGCTTTCCAGCGCCTCGGGCGACGTCAAGAAGGCGACCCGGATCCTTGAAGCGGCATGGCGCATTGCGCCTCATCCCGACCTTGCCGCAGCCTATGTCCGCGTTCGCCCAGGGGACGCAGCCATGGACCGGCTGAAGCGCGCCAAGGCGCTCGCAGGCCTTGTGCCCAACACGCCTGAGGCAACGCTCGCTGTTGCCGCCGCAGCGCTTGAAGCGCGCCAGTTCTCCGATGCGCGCGCCATGCTCTCAACCGTGTCAGCCGGAACCCCCTCCGAGCGGATCTGCTTCCTGATGGCGCAGCTCGCCGATGCCGAGGACAATATCGGGGAAGCCCGTCAATGGGCGCAACGCGCGGTCATCGCGCCGCGCGATCCGGCCTGGTGCGCCGATGGCTATGTCTCGGACCGCTGGCTGCCAGTATCCCCCGTGACGGGCAAGCTCGACGCGTTTTCCTGGAAGGTTCCGGTTGAGGCCGCACCTGGCACCGTCCTTCCCGGCATTGCGCTGCCTGAAGTGCCGCCAGCGCCCGAAACGGCGGCGCGCCTGCCGGCGCCCGTCATTGATGTGACGCCCGCATCAGCGCCTCCAGTTGCCACCAACGTACCCGCGGCGAACGGGGCCGCACAATCTGATCCGCCTGCAAAGCCCGGGATCGACAGCTCCCATTTGCCGGATGATCCAGGCCCAGACCCCGGCACACCGGCAAAGAAGCGCGGCTTTCGCCTGTTTACCGGTGGTCGCAGCTAGCCCGAGGGGCTTGTCTTTTATGGGACTGTCTCGCTCGCGCGCTTGACATATCGCGCGGCGAAAGCCATCACGCACGCGCTGCCGCAATAGCTCAGCTGGTAGAGCACCTCATTCGTAATGAGGGGGTCGGGGGTTCGAA
>JAIYEB010000383.1 GCA_027487195.1 Hyphomicrobiales bacterium
CCTTCCAGAACGACACGGAACCGGTCCCTGTCATTTGGGTGGAGGACCTCAAGCCAGCGTATGGGCGGGCAGATCAACGTGCCGCGCTTGAGACCGAGCGCCTGTTCAGCCTCCGGACTTGTATAGATCCGGTCCCGCGTCACATCCCAGTCCCAGATCACATCGCCCGCACCGACCAGGGCAAGCGCACGGCGCTCGACGTCTGACACGGCTCCGGTCTGCGCCTGGCCGCCCGCGAAGGCATGCTGGGCAACGGTGAACCCGATCAGGAGCGCAATGAGCACGAGGCCCGCAGAAATCGCAGACGGCATCAGGTCATTCGACAACGCGCCTGTGACGCCGAGAGCTCCGGCCAAAAGCCAGAGGATCAACAGGACCCAGGTTGGTACCAGCATGACGGCGCGGTCATAGCCACGCATGGCCGCGAGATAGAGGATCAAGAGAAAGCCGAGCCCGGCGGTCAGCGCTGCTGATAGGCGCGCAACACCTGCGGCCAGCGATGGGTCGAAGAACGCCACGACCACAAGTGTTGCAAGGCCCGCCATCCACACCAGTGCGATCCACAAAAAGCGTAGATGCCAGCGCGATAGGTTCAGGTAGGCAAACAGGAAGACAAGCAAGGTGCCGGCCAATGACGCTTCCGCCACAGCCCGGTTGATCCGGTCAAAAGCCGGCGTCACCGGGATGATGCGCTGCAGGAAGCCGAAATCGATGGTGATGTAGAGCAGCGCTGCGATGGCAAAACCGGCAGCCGCCGGAAACATGGCGCCGCCCTTTACGAGGAACAGGACGGTCAGGAACAGCGCTGACAGGCCCGCGATCCCGATCACAATGCCCTGGAACAGCGTGAAGGAGTTGATCCGGTCCTTATAGGTATCCGGGTCCCAGAGGGTGAGCTGGGGCACTCTTGGCTCGCGCAGTTCGGCAACGAAAGTGACGGTTGTGCCGGGGTCGAGCGTAATCATGAACGCGTCTGAATCGGTGCTCTCCTCGCGCTCCGGGCGAAAGCCCTGGGAAGGCGTGATCGAGACAATCCGCGTGTTGCCAAGGTCTGGCCTAAACAGTCCGGAGCCAACGAAACGGTAGTGGGGCGCAACCAGAAGCCGGTCGATCTGTTCGCCGGTCTCATTTGAAAGGGCAAACACCAGCCAGGTCGGGTTTGACCCGGGCTCGCGGGCGCGCACCTCGATCCTGCGAACAATTCCATCAGCGTTTGGCGCCGTCGAAACCTGAATCAGATCGCCGGTTCCTCGCTGGAACTCGACGGCATTGGTCAGATCGATGGCGACCGTGTCGGCTGTAATCGCGACCGGTTCGACCGCATGAACGGGCGTTTGCAACAGCAATGCCAACCCAAGGCCAGCTGCCACTCGACGCCAAAGGCGGCTGAATGCGCTCACGTCCTCAGGTCCTGATCGAGGATTGCGTAGAGGAGATGGTCCTCCCAGCGCCCGGCGATCGACAGGTACTTCCGGGCATAGCCCTCGCGCTTGAAGCCGGCGCGCTCCAGGATGCGGATCGAGGCCTGGTTCGTTGGCATGCAGGCTGCTTCCAGCCTGTGCAGGCGGAGCGTATCAAAGACAAACGGGATCAGCGCGCGCACACCTGCGCTCATGTAGCCCTGTCCGGCGTGGGCTTCGCCCATCCAGTAGCCAAGCGTGCAGGCCTGGGCGACACCACGACGCATGTTCGATAGGGCCAGGCCGCCCAGAAGCCGGTCGTCCTCTTCGCGAAACATGAAGAAGGCGTAGCCCTGATCGTCCTGAATTTCCTGCTGATAGCGCCGGATCCGACGGCGGAAGGCCACCCGCGTCAGGTCATCCTCGGGCCAGATCGGCTCCCAAGGCGTGAGAAAGTCGCGGCTTTTTTCGCGCAAACTGGACCAAACCGCGTAGTCGCCCATCACGGGCATACGCAGGTAGACGCCACGGCCCTTGATCGAAGGGCCGGGATCCACGAATCCCACTGTACGAAACAAGGACATTTCGAAGGAACTTGCCTCAGTTGCTCGGTGTCGTCGACCATCTTCGTGCGAGATCATGCGCAGATGCAAGATGTTCAACCGGGCCAACGGCCGCAAGGGCCAACTTGCCCTGGTTCAACATGCCGCGCGCATAGCCGCGAACGCTCGCCACGCTCACAGCGTTGATCCGCGCGATCACCTCGTCAACACCGACCAGACGATTGTAAAGCAGGAGTTGGCGCGCAAGCCGATCAATCCGGGCACCTGAACTCTCAAGGCTCATCAGGAGGCCTGCCCTGAGCTGAGCCTTGGCCCGGCTGACTTCGGCCTCGTCCAGACTGTCGCAGGCGCTGCTGATCTCATCGAGCATGACCGGAACAAGCTTGTCGACGTCTTCAAGTGCGGCTCCGGCATGAAGCCCGAACAGGCCTGCATCGGCATATCCCCAGTGGAACGCCGTTACGGAGTAGGCCAGACCGCGCTTCTCACGCACTTCCTGGAACAGCCGCGAGGCCATGCCGCCGCCGAGGATGCTGGCAAAGATCTGCGCATCATAGATCGCTGGATCGCGATAGCTGACGCCAGGCAGGCCAAAGGCAATGTTCACCTGCTCGACGTCGCGGGTCTCGCGCCGCTCGCTCGGCAGAAATCTGGCCGGCGCTTCGCTTGGCATGGGAGCCGGCTTGATGGCACCCAGAACGGCTTCGGCCCGTGCGACGATCTCCTGATGGTCAACTGCGCCGGCAGCCGCAAGCACCATGCGCTCTGGGCGATAGTGGCGATCAAGGAACGCCGATACGGCAGCCCTGTCATGTCCGCGCACGCTTTCAACGGTCCCAAGGATCGAGCGCCCGATTGTCTGGCCGGAGAAGGAAACCTCCTGCAACATGTCGAACACAAGGTCGTCGGGCGTGTCGGCAACGGCTGCGATTTCCTGAACAATGACACCTTGTTCGCGCTGCAGCTCTTCGGCTTCCAGCGCGCTGTCGGTCAAAATATCCGAGAGGATGTCGAGCGCCAGCCCGGTATCCGCCTCCAGGACGCGCGCAAAGTAGGCGGTGTGCTCCATCGAGGTCGCGGCGTTGATTTCGCCGCCGACGGCTTCAATCTCTTCCGCGATCGCGCGCGCAGAGCGCGTCCGCGTGCCCTTGAACGCCATGTGCTCGAGAAGGTGAGCCATCCCGTGCTCGTCGGTATCCTCGGCCCGAGCGCCCGCGCCAACCCAGATGCCGATAGAGGCCGAGGCCACATCCGGCATGGATTGGGTCACGACCCTGAGGCCGTTTGAAAGAGATGAAACCTCAGCCGTCACGCCAGCACCTTGCCAGCAATGCGCGCGCTGACATAGCGCTCAATGGCGGCTGTATCGGCCGGCATCACGTCAAAGCGCTCGGTGCGCTCGAACAGATCGCTCAAGTGGGGCGGAAGGGCAGGGTGAACACCTGTCGCGCGCTTCACAGCGTCTGGAAACTTCGCAGGGTGGGCGGTTGCGAGTGTGACCCTCGGGATGGCCGGATCTGAAGCCACTGAGTGCAGGGCACCGACCCCGACGGCGGTGTGGGGATCGAGCAGATAGGCCGAGGACTTGAGCGTCGCGGCCATGACGCGCGCGGTTTCAGCCTCGTCAACGCGGGCAGCGGCAAACTCGGTGCGGATCTGGCGAAGGGTCTTTTCCGGCACTTCGAAACGTCCACCCTGCTTGAGGCTCGCCATCATGTTGCGCACACCTTCGGCATCCTTTCCGCCAGCCTCATAGAGGAGGCGTTCGAAGTTTGACGAGACCTGGATATCCATGGAAGGCGACGTTGTCGGCAAAACCGAGCGAACCTCGTAAACACCGGTGTCGATGGTGCGGGCAAGGATGTCGTTGACGTTGGTTGCGACAATCAATGTCTCGATCGCAAGGCCCATTTGCTTGGCCACCCAACCCGCAAACACGTCGCCGAAATTGCCGGTGGGGACCGAAAAGGTCACCTTTCGCGCCGGAGCGCCCAGCGCCACCGCGGAAGTCATGAAATAGACGACCTGTGCCACGATGCGCGCCCAGTTGATCGAGTTGACCGCAGCCAGCCTGACAGAGTCGCGAAAACCAGTGTTTGCGAACATCTCTTTGACGATGCGCTGGCAGTCGTCGAACGTGCCGTCCACAGCCACGGCGTGGATGTTGGGGGCCTTCTCACAGGTCATCTGCCGGCGTTGCACGTCCGAAACGCGGCCATTTGGAAACAGGATGAACACATCCGCGCGCTCGCGCCTGGCGAAAGCGTCGACCGCTGCACCGCCTGTGTCGCCTGACGTGGCAACAACGATGGTCGATCGTTCATTGCGGCGGCTCAGAACATGATCCATCAGCCGCGCGAGGAGTTGCATGGCCACGTCCTTGAACGCAAGGGTCGGCCCATGAAACAGCTCAAGGATGAAGTCGTTGGTTCCAATCTGAACCAGCGGGCAGGCTGCAGGGTGCTGAAAACCGGCATAAGCTTCGCGCGTCAGGCGATCGATGGTGTCACGCTCCAGCGCATCGCCTGCAAAGGCGGCAAGGATATGTGCTGCAACCTCGTTGAAGGGCTTGCCAGCAAATCCGGCAATGTCGGCCTTTGACAGTACGGGCCAGACCTGCGGCACATAAAGGCCGCCATCGGGCGCCAGACCCGCGAGCAACGCATCTTCAAATCCGAGTGTGGGCGCAAGGCCGCGGGTCGAGACGTAACGCATGACAGTTCCTGAAAGAGCGGCGGACCCTATCGATCCGTCCGTAGAACGGCAAGCTTCAGACGCCGCCATACGAACACGCCCCAGACACCGACGAGCGTTGCGCTGAGGCCAAACCACGTGATGGCGTATTCAAGATGGCGGTTTGGAAACACGAGACGGGTTTCCCCAGCCTGCGGCAGGCCCCCCGGATTTGGCGTCGACTGCTCAAGAGTGAAGGGCGCAACGCCCGCAAGACCAGCAGACGCCGCCATTTTCGTCGCATTGCGCGTGAACCACTGATTGCGCGCGGTATCATCGTTGGCCGCAAAGGGGCCAACTCGTTCGGCGCGACGCACCAGACCTTCAAGGCGCTGCACGCCGTCTGGGGGGCGTGCGGTTGCGGGGCGCGCTGAAATCTCGCGCTGGCTTTCTGGAACAAACCCGCGGTTGACGAGAACCGTTCCGCCCGACGCCAGATCAAAGGGCTGGTAGATGAACCATCCCGGACCACGCAGGGGGCCTTTGGCTTCACTCAGCGCGACGTAGAGGCGAAACTCTGGCCCATCGCGAAAGCGCCCCTCAACCGAGACCTTCTGGAAATCGATGAGGTCTGGATCAAGCTGCGCCCAAGCGCCTGGAGCGGGAATTATTGTTGCCCGGCCAAGGGCGCGCATGCTGACGGCCTCGACAAGCGTGTCCTTCTCAACCTTCCGATCGAGTTGCCAGAAGCCAAGCCAAAGACCGAGAGCCAGCACAGGGGTTGCAGCGAGGGTCGGCCAGAACAGCGCCTTGAACGGTGTCATGTCAGGCCTGTGTCCTTGCAGCGATGGCAGGCCCACGAAAGTGACAACGCTCGACAAAAACGGATCTCATTTGTCGCCTCCCTCGTCGTGTGGCTTTCGCGCCTCGCGCTCGCGCATCACCCATTGATGGGCAATCATGAACCCCTTCATGGGCCGGAGAATGGCAAGCGACAGACCAACCGCAAGCGGGATCCAGATGAGGAGGTGAGCCCACAACGGTGGATGCAGCCTGATCTCGGTCAAAAGCGCCAGCACCATGATGATCATGCCGACGAAGAGAATGATGAAGACCGCCGGGCCATCGCCTGAATCAGCAAAGTCGTAGTCAAGGCCGCAGGCTTCGCACTTGGGCGCAACCTTGAGATAGCCACGGAACAAGCGTCCGTTTCCGCAACGCGGGCAGCGGTTTTTCAGGCCGGTCTCGGCAGGTGGCTTCAGAGCGTAGATCATGGGCCTCAAATGCAAAGGGCGGCGCAGCGGCCGCCCGTGTGCTTCGTCAAATGCGCTTCGTGGGTCGAGACACATTCACGCGAAACCAAGTGAGGCTCGCGTGAAGATGATGTGACGACGCCAAACCCGCGTCTGCCGATCCGACGATGTCGGCTCGGCTTTGTCCCTAGTGGGCGGCGCCCGCTGCAACCGCAGCGATCTTGCCGCCGTAACCCCAGACGTAAATGCAGGCGAACAGGAACAGCCAGACCACGTCGACGAAATGCCAGTACCAGGCTGCGAATTCGAAGCCGAGGTGCTGCTTGGCCGTGAAGTGGCCGGCGTAGACACGCGCCAGACAGATCGCGAGGAAGATGGTGCCAACCAACACATGGAACCCGTGGAAGCCCGTCGCCATGTAGAAAGTGGCGCCGTAAATGTTCCCGGAGAACGCAAAGTAGGCGTGGGTGTACTCGTAGACCTGCAGAAGCGTGAACAGGGCGCCGAGTGCAACCGTGCACCACAGGCCTGCGCGCACACCCTCACGGTCATTGTGCAGCATGGCATGGTGGGCCCAGGTCACAGTCGTGCCGGACAAGAGCAGCACCATCGTGTTGAGCAGCGGCAAATGCCAGGGATCAAAGGTCTGGATGCCCTTGGGAGGCCAGACGCCGCCGGTATGCGCGATGCGCATGAACATGTCTTCGTGGTTCGGATACAGCGCCACTTCAAAGTAGGCCCAGAACCAGGCGACGAAGAACATCACTTCTGACGCGATGAACAGGATCATCCCGTAGCGGTGGTGCATCTGCACAACCGGCGTGTGGTGACCCTCATGCTGCGCCTCGCGCACAACATCTGTCCACCAAGCGTACATCGTGAACAACACACCGACGAAGCCGGCGGCGAAGATGAACCAGCCGATCTTGGCGCCGAAAAGCGGCATCGCCTTCATCCACATGACGGCGCCAATGGCCATCACGAAAGCGGACATGGCACCAACAAACGGCCACGGGCTTGGAGCGACGAGATGATAATCGTGGTTCTGTTTTGTGGCAGCTCCGGCCATTGGTGCCCCCCTAGGCGTCAACGTGAATCACCCGCCGCGGCCACCGGTGCGAGCCTGAGAGGCCGCGAAGGATTGCGCGTCGGGAAGAAGGTGTAGGACAGTGTAATCGAATCGAGTGTCTTGAGACTGTGATCGTCTGCGAGATCCGGATCGATAAAGAAAGCCACCGGAAACTCGACGGTTTCGCCCGGCTTGATGAACTGCTCGGTGAAGCAGAAACACTCGGTCTTGTTGAAATAGATGCCGGTGTTTTGCGGTGTCACGTTATAGCTCGCGGTGCCGACGCTCTCGGCAGGGCCGCGGTTTGTCGCCGTGAAGTAGACAATCGTGGGTTCGCCAAGGCGCACGCGCACGGTGGTCTGCCGCTGGCGGAATTCCCAGTTCAAATCGCGTGAGACGTTGGCGTCAAAGCGAACTTCAACCGTGCGATCAAGAACGCGGGTCGGCAAGCTGGTGGCGACCTGCGTCGTGCCGCCGAAGCCCGTCACGCGGCAAAACCAGTCATACAAGGGGACTGCCGCAAAAGCTGCCCCAAACATCACGGAGAAGAACAGGGTGCAGTAGGCTGCAACCTTGATGTGTGCGCGGGAGAGCCCTTTTGGTGACGTGACGCTCATCTCACAGAGACCTGTTCAAGATGCCGGGGCCGAGCTTCACCACGGTCACGAGATAGACAATGACGATGAAGGACACGAGCACGAGGGCGATTGCCAGCGAACGCGCCTTGCGGCGCTTGATCTGCTCAGCTGTCAGCACAATGGGACCAGGGTCAGTGTCGCTCATGTGCCAAACCCCGGAATTGCAAAGCGCAGGCCAAACCCGGCTTCCGCCAGAAGCAGCGTGAAGACCAGGAAAAGCTGCAGGATGGAGAAGGCGAAGAGTTGCTTGGCCGCTGTTTCGCCGGCCTCGCCATCGCGGCGCTGGAATACCCGCCATGTCGCCAAGCCAAACAGCCCGCTCAGTACCAAATTGCCGACGAGGTAGAGGAGGCCCGCAAAGCCGGCGATAACCGGCAGGAACGTGGTTGCGAGATAGATGGCCGTGTAGATGACGATCTGTTGCCGGGTTTTGTTGCTGCCCGAGGCATTCGGCATCATCGGGACGCCGGCATCGCCATAGTCGCGCTCCTTCAGAAGCGCCAGGGCCCAGAAATGCGGCGGGGTCCACATGAAGATCACGATGAAAAGCACAATGCCTTCAATCGAGATCGTCCCGGTCATGGCCGCGTAGCCGACCATGGGCGGGAACGCGCCGGCAGCACCGCCGATGACGATGTTCTGCTCGGTCTTGCGCTTCAGCCACATCGTGTAGATCGCGACGTAGAAGAAGATGGTGAAGCCCAGAAGGCCAGCGGCAAGCCAGTTCGTGAACAGACCAAGGAACAGGGTCGCGCCAACAGACAGCGTGATGCCGAAGGCAAAAGCCTCGCCGCGCGTGATCTTGCCCGCGGGGATTGGACGTCCGCGCGTCCTGACCATGACCTGATCGATATCAGCGTCGTACCACATATTGAGAGCGCCGGACGCGCCGGCACCGACCGCGATGAGCAAAAGCGCAACCGCTGCGATCAGCGGATGCTGGCCTGCCGGAGCAAGCACGATCCCAACAAGCGCTGTGAAGACCACAAGCGACATCACGCGCGGCTTCATCAGCGCGAAATAGTCACCTGCCGTCGCCATCGAGATGGCGGGTGCAGGGGGTGTGTGATCGGAGACGAGGCTCATGGGTGTTCCGAGGCTGATGAGGCGGTGGCGCATGAAACACGCGCCACCGCTGTCACACGCTTACTTGACGCGCGGCAGGGTCTCAAACTGGTGGAAGGGAGGTGGTGAAGGAAGTGTCCATTCCAGCGTGTTGGCGCCTTCGCCCCAGGGATTGTCGGCGGCCTTACGCTTGGCAAGGAATGCCTCGATCACGTTCCAGAAGAACACAACCATGCCGACGACGACGATGTAGTAGCCGATCGAGGATACGTAGTTCCAGAAGGCGAACGCATCCGGGTAATCGACGAAGCGACGCGGCATGCCCTGCAGCCCGAGGAAGTGCTGCGGGAAGAAGATGATGTTCGCGCCGACGAAGAAGATCCAGAAGTGAAGCTTGGCGAGGAACTCGTTGTAGGTGTAGCCGAACATCTTCGGGAACCAGTAGTACCAGCCCGCGAAGATCGCAAACACGGCGCCAAGCGACAGGACGTAGTGGAAGTGCGCGACCACGTAGTAGGTGTCGTGCAGCACCTTGTCGACGCCGGCGTTCGCCAGAACGACGCCTGTGACACCACCAACGGTGAACAGGAAGATGAAGCCAAGCGCCCAGAGCATCGGCGAACGGAAATCCATCGATCCGCCCCACATCGTGGCGATCCAGGAGAAGATCTTCACGCCGGTTGGGACGGCGATGACCATCGTGGCCGCAAGGAAGTAGGCCTGCGTGTCAACGTCGAGACCGGCCGTATACATGTGGTGCGCCCACACGACGAAGCCGACAACGCCAATCGCGACCATGGCATAGGCCATGCCGAGATAACCGAAGATCGGCTTGCGCGAGAACGTCGAGATGATGTGGCTGACGACGCCGAACGCCGGCAGAATCAGAATGTAGACCTCGGGGTGACCGAAGAACCAGAACAGATGCTGGAACAGGATCGGATCGCCGCCACCTTCGGGAACGAAGAAGGTCGTGCCGAAGTTACGGTCTGTCAGCAGCATCGTGATGGCGCCGGCAAGAACCGGGAGCGACAGGAGCAGCAAGAACGCCGTCACGAGGATCGACCAGGCGAACAGCGGCATCTTGTGGAGCGTCATGCCCGGCGCGCGCATGTTGAAGATCGTGGTGATGAAGTTGATCGCGCCCAGGATCGAGCTGATGCCGGCGATGTGCAGCGACAGGATCAACAGGTCCATCGACGGGCCGCCGTGCAGCGACTGGCTGGTGGAGAGCGGCGCATACATCGTCCAGCCGCCGCCGAAACCCTGCCCCATGGAGCCGCCGGGCACGAGCATCGAGAGGCACGCGAGCGCAAACGACACCGGCAGCAGCCAGAAGGAGATGTTGTTCATGCGCGGGAATGCCATGTCCGGCGCGCCGATCATCAGCGGCACGAACCAGTTCCCGAAGCCGCCGATCATGGCGGGCATTACCATGAAGAAGATCATGATCAGCCCGTGCATGGTCACGGCGACGTTGTAGCTGTGCTCGTTGCCGAACACGGACTTGTAGGTGCCGTCGTTCCTGCTGTTGTGCGGATCGATGTTCGTCGAGGGCCCGGCAGGCGCAAACGGCGCCGGCACCGGCTGGACCGTATATCCGCCGCTGTCCACGCAGGGCCACCCCGGCCCGGCCGTGGACATGGCGATCCTGTCGCTGCACATCGCCGGCGCCTCGTCGATCCTGGGCGCGATCAACTTCATCACCACCATTCTCAACATGCGCGCGCCGGGGATGACCCTGCACAAGATGCCGCTGTTCGTCTGGTCGGTGCTGGTCACCGCCTTCCTGCGGCTGCTGTCGCTGCCCGTTCTCGCCGGCGCCATCACCATGCTGCTGACCGACCGCAATTTCGGCACCCACTTCTTCACCGCTGATGGCGGTGGCGATCCGATCCTGTACCAGCACCTGTTCTGGTTCTTCGGTCACCCGGAAGTTTACATCCTCATCCTGCCCGGATTCGGCATGGTGTCGCAGGTTATCTCGACCTTCTCGAAGAAGCCGGTCTTTGGCTATCTCGGCATGGCCTATGCCATGGTCGCCATCGGCTTCATCGGCTTCATCGTGTGGGCGCACCACATGTTCACCGCCGGTCTGGATGTGAACACCAAGATGTATTTCACCGCTGCGACGATGATCATCGCGGTGCCC
>JAIYEB010000227.1 GCA_027487195.1 Hyphomicrobiales bacterium
ACGTACATGGCAATCTCCTGCGCTTATGGAGGAGATTGCCTAGGCTGATCGCGAAAGCCTGTCGAGGACCGGTTTTAGCCGACAATCCGCAGGTTCACAGCCTTCGGGCCCTTGCCCTTCTTGTCGGGCTCGCTGTCAAAGGTGACGGCCTGACCTTCCATGAGCTGGCCAAGGCCAGAGCGCTGGACGGCTGAGATATGCACGAAGACATCATTGCCGCCGCCATCCGGCACAATGAACCCGAAACCCTTCTCTGCATTGAAGAATTTCACTTTGCCGCTATTCATACGATGCACCTCTGATATGCCCGGTCGAGCGGGCCCTGTAGCTCCCGTTGCGTGCGTCTCGGATTGCGATCAGCCATCATCCGCGCCCAGCGTGCCACTGTTATACTATAGTAGCATAATGCGCATGTACGAAAAAGACTGGCTGTTTTGCCTATGGCGCCGCGAAGGGGTCAGCTGCGCTCAGGAACCAGCCATTCGACGAGCGCGCGCGCACCAGGTCCGGTGGATGTGAGCTCCGCCAGGGCTGGAAGTCCTGCGGTCGCACGCTCGAACAGGGTCCATGGCGGGTTGATCACAATCAATCCAGCGCCATCAAAACGATTGGGGTGGTTTGGCGTGCGCGTATGCACCTCAAGCCGCAGGGTCTTTTGAATACCCAGGCCGATGAGTGCGCGCGTCATGCCACGAATGTCGCTCTCACCCTTGACCGGATACCACAGCATGAACGTTCCGGTGGCAAACCGGCGCTGAGCGGCTGCAAAGGTTTCGACCATGGTGACGTAGTCGCGGGTCTCTTCATAGGGTGGGTCCATCAGAATCAGACCGCGCCGCTCCCGAGGCGGCAAAAGCTTCAGGCCCGCGATCCAGCCATCGGCTTCCTCGACAAGGATACGCCTGTCGCCACGCATCATGAAACGCAGCTCTGCAAGGACAGCGGATTGCTTGTCAAAGAAGGCTGCCCGGTCGTTCAGCCGCATTCCCGCCCGGATGAGCGCGGGCGATCCCGGGAAGCGTTGCGGACGAACCGTTTTCGCGCCAAGGGTCAGGCTTCGCCACGGTGCCAGAAACGCCTTCAGTGCCATCGGCTCTTCAGCTTCCGCAGCCTCTAGCCGGCCGACGCCGCGTTGCCACTCACCTGTCGCCGCAGCCTCGGTGCCGGAAAGGTCATAATCTCCAGCGCCCGCATGCATATCCAGCGCGAAGAAGGGAGCATCCTTCTGCGCAAGCGCGGTCAGGACATGCGCGAGGACCGCGTGCTTCAGCACATCACCGATATTTCCGGCATGGTATGCGTGGCGGTAGTTCATAGCGGTGACATACCTCGAATGCGCGACAAGTCGTTAAACGCCCTGAAAAGACTTATGTGCAAGTGTGGCCGTGTGAAAGAGCCGGGGAGGCTCCGCGGGGTAGTGAATGTGGCGTGTCGTCACGATCGTTTTGGCGGTGTATATCTGGGGAACACCGTCTTTTGACGGTCTGCGCCCGGCACCGCTTGATCGTGCAGTGCGCAGTTTTCATACCGACATCAACAACTCCGCCCGCGGCTTCACTCAGCAGGCCGGACAGGTAGCCCAGAATCGTTCCGTGCAGTTTGTTGAAGCGTTGCGGCGCAGCACCAGCGGCCTTGGCCCTTCCTCTCCGGTTGATCGGGCCGCGGTCGCCCGATAGGGCAGGCGCTAGAGCTGTCGCGGCGGATCGTTCGTTCCCGGCACTGGCTTTCGAGCGGCGAATAAACAGTTCGCTCCATCAGCCCTATGAGCGCCCCACCGGGGGAATGGACATGCGCGGGGCGCGGCAGGACCGCGTGTCGACTTCCGCGCAGCGCCGTGGCGTCAGCGTCCGGGACAGGCAGACCTTGACCTCGTCAAGCATTCCCGCCTGACACGAGACCGATATCATGTCTCGCCCAAGCGATGGGTTCGTGCGTAGGAAAGCGGCCTCGACCTCGTCTGGCGACAGCGTCAACTGTGCTGCCGGGCGCTGCAACTCCTCGGGGATGCGAATGACATTGGCGGCGCGCCGGACCGTGTCGAAATAGGCCTGGGGCGCGAGCCCTGAGCATGTCCCATGCTTGCGCCATTGATGCAGAACCAGACCTCTGGACGGCATGATATCCTGCATGCGGGCGATCGTTCCATCGGCAACACGTTCGGGCGCGTTTCCAGCGCAGAACTGCGGCCAGCCCCGATCATATTGCGGCCAAAGCCCATGGACGACGAACCCGAAGCGCGCGTCCGCAGCGCATTGCGCGCCTGGCCTGTTTCGCCCCTCGGTCAAGCAGAAGCTTGGTGACCAGGACAGGGCCAGAACATAGAAATCAAACTCGCCGGGTTGCCCGCGGCTTTGGTCACGCTGGGCAGCAGCCGGAAACGTCAGCGCCAGCAGGCTGAAGAACCCCGCGACGAAACCAAGGCCCGGGTTCTTCCGCAAGGTCTAGAACTCGCGGCTGCGCAGCACACGGCAAGCTGGCTGGAACATCATGTGGCGATCAAGACCTTCAACACAGAGCGCGAGGCCATAGTTCAGCCCATCGGTATTGGCCGAGATTTCGATCACAAAGCGCCGGGTCTTGCCATCGTTGAAGCGGGCCTGGCCCTCGCACCAGCGGCGCGCCATCAAGAACTCCTGCCGGCCGCGTGACCCGAGTTCCCACATCCGCGCCGGAAGCTCCATGGCGATGCGCCCGCCCCAATGCTCGCTCTGAACCGTGTTGAAGCGCTGCATGGCGTGCCCACCAAGCGTGATGTCCGTGCACTGCGG
>JAIYEB010000259.1 GCA_027487195.1 Hyphomicrobiales bacterium
CTGCAGCAGGGTTTGTTTGCGGCAGGCGTTGGCGAAGGCGACCGTGTTGCAGCCATGCTGCCAAATCTCCCCGTCGCAATTGCGCTGATGCTTGCCACCGCATCGATTGGTGCGATCTTTTCGTCCTGCTCGCCTGACTTCGGCGCTGCCGGTGTGCTTGACCGGTTCGGCCAGATTGAACCCACCGTCTTTGTGACTGTTGACGGGTATTGGTACAACGGCAAGCAGCAGCACATTGCCGACAAGCTTGGCGAGATCGTTGCCGGGCTCCCGAGCGCGCGGGCCGTTTTGATCGTCGACTATCTGGGGATAGCAGACACTGTTGCAGGCGCGTTGCCGCGTGCTGCCACGATGCGCGACTTCCTGCGCCCGTTCAGCGCCCGGCCCGTGACCTACCTCAGGGGCGCATTCGATCGCCCGCTCTACATCCTGTTTTCGTCAGGCACGACGGGCAAGCCCAAGTGCATTGTGCATGGTCAGGGTGGGATGCTCCTGCAGCATATCAAGGAGCATCGTCTGCACTGCGGGATTGGACCATCCGATCGCGTCTTCTACTTCTCGACCTTGGGTTGGATGATGTGGAACTGGCTTTTGACCGGGCTGGCCACTGGCGCGACGTTGTTGCTCTATGATGGCTCACCGTTTGCGCCCGGCAAGGAAGTGCTCTTCGACTATGCGGTTGAGGAGCGAATGACGGTGTTTGGGACCTCTGCGAAGTACATTGATGCGCTGAAAAAGTCGGACTGGGCGCCACGCACAACCCATGATTTGTCCAAGCTTCGGCTCATGACGTCGACAGGGTCGCCGCTGGCTGCGGAGAGCTTCGACTACGTCGTCGATGACATTCGGCCAGGCATGCATCTCGCGTCGATTTCAGGTGGAACCGACATCGCAGCCTGCTTCGTTCTGGGCGACCCCACGAGGCCGGTCTACCGCGGCGAAATCCAGACGGCGGGTCTTGGAATGGCCGTCGACGTCTGGGCTGACGATGGAACACCTTCCGGAACGGGTGTGCGCGGCGAGCTTGTGTGCACAAAAGCCTTCCCGTCCATGCCGGTCATGTTCTGGAACGATCCTGACGGGTCGAAGTACCGCGCGGCATACTTCGACCGCTTCCCGGGTGTGTGGTGTCATGGTGACTTTGCCGAGTGGACGCCCCATGGCGGAATGATCATCCATGGCCGCTCCGATGCGACGCTGAACCCGGGTGGGGTGCGCATTGGCACTGCAGAGATCTACGCCCAGGTCGAGCAGGTGCCGGATGTGATCGAATCGATCTGCATTGGCCAAGAACATGACAGCGACGTCAGGGTGATTCTGTTTGTTCGGTTGCGCGATGGCGTCGTGCTGGATCGCACGCTTTCCGATGCCATCAAGCATAAGATCCGGTCAGGAGCCTCGCCGCGCCACGTGCCGGCGAAGATCATTGCGGTCAGGGATATTCCGCGCACGAGATCCGGCAAAATCACCGAATTGGCGGTCCGCGACGTGGTTCACGGGCGCGAGGTGAAGAATGTCGAGGCGTTGGCCAATCCCGAAGCACTGGCGCTCTACAGAAATCTGCCAGAGCTTTCGTCATGACAGCAGCCCTAGTTTTGCCGAACTCCCAACCCAAGGACTAAGCCTCGGGTTGATGCAAAGGCGCACATCTGCCATGACACGACGCCGATGACGGCAGCGGAATGATATGACACTCACCAGACATCCCTTCGCGGCTCTCGTCCTTTGCGGGCTTATGGGCGCATTTTCGGTTCAGGCGATTGCCCAGACGACGCCTGCGGCACCCGCTGCGCCCGCAGCCCAACCGCGCCCTGCCGCGCCCGCAGCACAGGGCAACCAGCCACGGCCTGCCCAACCCGCGCGCCAGGCGGCCCAACCCCGCGTCCCTGAAACGCCGACCCGGATTCCCTTGCCAGGTTTTGGTGAGCTGCCGCTGTTTGGCTCGCGCCTTCTGGAACAAGAGGAAATCGGGTTCCGCATGACGATCCCCGCCGGCTGGATCGCTGATGGCGCCTCGCCGCAAGGTCAGGACGGCGTTATTGCCCGCATGATCATGGAAGGGCCGGGTTCGCCTGCGCCAAGTTGCGTGCTGAACGTGCTGCGCAATCAGATCCCGCCGCGCCTGACCCAGGCGCAGGTCAACACAGCGCTTCACCGGGAAGAGAATGTCGCCGGTCTGCGTCGCACGCTTGGGGCTCAGGGGCGGCGCGTCAACGAGGTGCGCCGCGTGACCCGTACCGGCATTGCAGGTCTTCAAGCGAGGGTAACCGTACCCGGCAACTCTTCGCGGCCGGATGTTTCGCTGCACCTGACCTTCTTTGAAGCGCTCGGGCGGCGTTTCAACATTGAGTGTCAGGTTCTGGCTGCCGATCTGCAGTCACACCAGCCCGATATCGAAACGATCTTCACGTCGCTTGAAATCCTTCCGCGCCGCACGGCGGAAGCGGAAACGCCGGCTGCTGCTCCGGCAACGCCTGCGCGTCCCGCACAGCCGCGGCCAGCCCAGCCCGCTGCTCCGCGCCAGTAGTTGGCTAGAGCGCCGCTTCTATCGAGTGAAAGCGGCGCTCTAAGTCCTTGTTTTATCGCAAAGTTTGTCGCAAGGCCTGCTTCCACCTTTACGTGGACAGGCTCTGGTCCAGGGGTTGCCTGGACGCGAGGCTACTCGGCGAGCACGCGGGTTGAGGGAAACGTGATCTGAACGATCGTCCCGGCGCCAGGTGATGATTCAATCTGGAAGGCCGCGCGGTTTGCTTCCGC
>JAIYEB010000056.1 GCA_027487195.1 Hyphomicrobiales bacterium
CTGCAAGGATCGAAAGCGCAACCGTGCCGACCAGCGCGCGGCGCATGAACCCGAACTCGATAAAGGGGCCAAACAGATCAGGCATCACGCGGCCCTGGCGCATGGATCGGCATTGATATCCGGCGCCTTGATCATCTGCCGCGCAGTGAGCAGGTTCTGGGCTGTCAAAACATCGCCCGTGCGGCCCCACGCGACTTCTTCGCGCGCCAGCAACAGCGTTTCCGGGAAGTTGGCGCGAACCGTATCGAGGTCATGCAGCACGGCAATGACTGTTCGCTCCTCGCTGTGCCAACGCTTGATCAGCGCGACGAGATCGGCCGTGGTCTTGCTGTCGATCGCCGTGAAAGGTTCATCCAGCAGGATCAGATCCGCATCCTGAACCAGCACACGCGCAAAGAGCGCGCGCTGCAGTTGTCCACCCGACAGGCTGCCGATCAGGCGATGCTCAAAGCCGGTCAGGCCAACGGCTGCGATGGCTTCACCAACGGCTTGCCGGTCCTTCTGCGACAGCCCGCCAAACCAGCCAGTGCGCCGGAACAGGCCGGTCGTCACGAGATCAAACACCGGCAGCGGGAATGTGCGATCGATATCTGAGGCTTGCGGCAGATAGGCCGTGCGCTTGGCAGACATTTCGATTGCGCCCGACGAGGCGGTATGGAGCCCGGCGATGGCCCTGAGAAGGGTCGACTTTCCAGCACCGTTGGGGCCCACAACCGCAAGCATGCTGCCTCGCGCCACATCTCCATCGAGATGATGGACCGCCGGATGGCGGTCATAGGTCAGCGTCAGGTTCCGGATGCCGAGCATGGTCATACTGTTGCCAAAGCCCAGGCGATCGCAGCCCAGAGCGGCACGACAAGAATGGCGACCAGGGCAAGCCGCACGCCAAGACCCGACTGAAACAGGCTTTTGGGCACAGGATTTGCGCGCTGGGACGGTAGGGATGCGTTGGTCACGGGTTGGAACACCTGTCGTTATCGTAACTATATAACACTGCGCTCGCCCTGACGCCAGCCATGCGACCGCTTGTCCCCTGTCCATCAGCTCCGGTGCGCCCCATTTCACCAACATGAACGAGGCGCCCGATCAACGCACAGCAGTCTATTTCGATGGCGGATGCCCGCTGTGTTCGCGCGAGATTGCGTTCTATCAAAAGCGCAAGGGCGCAGACGCCATCGACTGGATCGATGTGTCGACACTGCCGCTTGACGACGATGTCGCAGCCGATCTGAGGGTGTGCGATGCCATGGCCCGGTTTCATGTCAGGCTTGCAGATGGCAGCCTGATCAAGGGCGGGCGCGCCTTTATCGCTCTGTGGCGTGCACTCCCGCTGACCAAGCCGCTTGGCTGGTTCATGTCGATCCCTCCAGGCCCCGCGTTGCTCGATGCTGCCTATGAGGCCTTCTTGAAAGTCCGGCGGCGCACCCCTGCAACGGTCGCGTGAGCCTTAGCCAGCGCTCGCCAGGCGCGGCAAATTCTCCTTGTGTATAGGGTCTTAATCCCAAAGTGGGGCTTACGGGATTTTCCCGGTTTGTTTCAAATGCAACAACCGATCCGGAGGCCGCAATGTCATTCGATACAGTTGTACGCGTGGCACTTGCGTGCTTCTTCCTCATGGTCGCTGTGAGCTACATCTCGCGCCTGTTGGGCTCGCATGCGCGCAACAAGCGCGCGTTGATCCATTCGGGCGAGCCAGGTTCGCCCCAGCGTTTCCTTCGCCTCTTGTTCAACGGATTCAGGACAGCGATCCTGGCCGCGGTGGTCTGGCGTGTGGTCGATCCATCAATCGATCAGATTTTGGTGCCGATTGACGCCTTGGCCCAGCCCGGCGTTGAAGCCATTGGCCTTCTGTTCCTGGTCCTGTCGTTTGCCGGCGTTGAGTATGTCCACGCCTACATGGATGGCGAGTGGCGCTCAGGCGTTCCGCGGGCTGAAGCCATGGTCAGTCAGTTGCTGACCGAAGGCCCGTATGCGCTGACCCGCAATCCGCTGTTTTCAGCTGTGATGCTCGGCCAGGTCGGGCTTTTCCTTGCCATTCCAAGCGTCTTCACGCTGATCACCATGGTGGCCGGCATTGCGGTTCTGCGCAGCCAGGTGCGCATCGAGGAGCGGGCATTGTCGGCGCGGTTTGGCTCGACCTGGAGCGAGTATGCCAGCCGGGTATCGCGCTGGCGCCTGCGCATTCCGGCAGATGTGCGCTACCGGGTCGATGCGCCCTCGCGCCGCTCAGGCGGCAACGAACGCAGCACCAACCGGTAGCTCGAAAAGCGTCCAGCCTGCGTCAGGGGATCAGCACGAGGCTGCCGGTTGTCTTGCGGCTGGTCAGATCAGTGTGGGCCTTTGCTGCCTCGCTGAGCTTGTATCTGGCCGGCGGCTTGATCTTCAGCGCGCCTGACACCACCATCTTGAAGACTTCACGGGCATTGGCCACGAGGTCGCGGCGCTGGGCCGTGTAGACGAACAAGGTCGGGCGCGTGAGGAACAGGCATTTCGGCGCAAGGATCGTGGGTGAAATCGGATCAGGCGCGCCGGACGCTGCGCCGTAAAGTACCATCATGCCGCGCGGTGCGAGCGCCTCAAGCGACTTCAGGAACGTATCCTTGCCAACACCATCATAGACCACCGCGACGCCCTTGCCGCCGGTGATCGCCTTCACCTCGGCGGCAAAGTCCTTGCTCGTGTAGAGGATCGGGTGATGGCAGCCATTCGCCTTGGCGAGTGCCGCCTTTTCGGGCGTGGACGTAGTTCCGATCACGGTCGCGCCGAGAAACGCACACCACTGGCACAGCAGGAGACCCATCCCGCCGGCAGCAGCGTGGACGAGGACGAAGTCGCCCTTCTTGACGCGATAGGTCTGACGCACGAGGTAGCGCGCGGTCATACCCTGCAACATGATGGATGCGCCGATCTCATCGGGAATTTCACGCGGCAACTCGACAACGCTCTGTGCCTTGATCACCCGCGCAGAGGCGTAGGCGCCCACGGGTCCGGCGGCATAGCCAACGCGCGCGCCCTTTTTCAACCCGCTCACACCCTCGCCGACGGCCTCGACAATGCCGACGGCTTCCATGCCGATAGTGCCGGGCATGGCGGGGAGGGGGTAGGTCCCATCCCGATGGTAGATGTCGATGTAATTGACACCAATCGCGGTCTGGCGAAGCAGCACTTCGCCAGGGCCAGGCGCGCCGACCTCGATATCCTCATAGACCATGGCATCAGGGCCACCGACCTTATGGATACGTATTGCCTTGGCTTTCATGACAGACCTTCAGGGTTGACGTGAGGATGCGGGAAGCGGCGCGCTAACCCCGATCAGACTATCGCGCGTCACAAGGCCTGCGAGGTCAGTCTCGCTCCACGCTTCAGTCCCGGCAGGGCGCATGGGCAGCACGATGTAGCGCACATCAGCCGTTGAATCGACGACCGTAATGGCTGTGTCTTCAGGGAGAAATGTGCCGAATTCGGCAAGGACAGCGCGCGGGTCGGTGATGGTGCGCTGGCGATAGGCATTGCTCTTGTACCAGGCCGGCGGAATGCCAAGCAGCCCCTTGGGATAGCAGGAGCACAGCGTGCAAACGATCACGTGGTGCCGCCCCGGCGTGTTCTTCACCACTCCAAGGTCTGCGATGAACCCAAAGTCGATCCCGAACTCTTCCAGGGCCTTGCGCGGATCCGCCATCAGACGCGCTTCATAGGCAGGATCGCTCCAGGCCCTGGCCACAACCTTGGCGCCAAGGGCTGGCGAGCGGCTGTCAAGCGCGTCGATGCGCCGGGCGATCATCTCGGCGCTGAGCACGCCCTTCTCGATCAACAGTTCGCGCAGCGCCTGCTCAAGCAACTGGTGGGCTGAAACGA
>JAIYEB010000188.1 GCA_027487195.1 Hyphomicrobiales bacterium
GCGTTGCTAGGGGGCGGCACACTGCTGGCGGATGGACCAACGCGTGCGGTTCTGACCCCAGAGGCGCTGGAGAACCTGTACGGTGCTCCTCTCGTCTACGTCGAAGCGCAGGATCGTTCTCAGGTCGCGTATCTACCGGGCTGACGTCTGGCCACTGCGACAGCTTTGGCGCGCGCTTCTCTTTGTTAGAATCAAAACAGCGCTCCAAGTCTTTGATTTCTTGCATTTTATGCCGCAAAGCCGGCTGCCACTCCTGCGTGGGCATGCTCTGGCTTTTGGGATCGAGCGGCTCGCAAAACGGCATGGTCTCGCCATGCTCGTCCTGTGATGGTCTCTCCTGCCCTCAGCCAGCCCAGGCCGCGTTCAGGAGACCCCTCACCGATCGGCGCTGTTCAGGTTTGCCGAGCCACTTAACCCCTGCCATTCCGGGCGGGATTACTCAAACCACTCCGCGTGCTTCAGTTCCACGCCAGTCACCTGATCGAGAATTTCGGTCAGATGCGATGTCATGGCCTCAGCGGCATCACCAGCGCGCTTTTCGTTGATCGCTTCAAGTATCGACCTGTGCTGGGCCACCAGCCGCCGCATTGAATCGGGCGAGTGAAGGGTCAGCGTGCAGACCCTGTCCATGTGCGCCTTTTCGTCCTCGATGGCGCGCCAGGCAAAGCTGCAGTCGGCACCCTCAGCCAAGGTGGCGTGGAACAGCGAGTCGAGCCGCCTGAAGAGAAGGTGGTCGTTCGCATTGGCGGCCTCTGCCTGCTCCTCGACAAGAAAGCTCGCTGTGCGCGCGAAATGCGGGTGGAAGTTCTCGGCGGCCTTCCTGACAATGGCGATCTCAACAGCCTCGCGGATGAACCGCGCCTCGAGCATGCGACGGACCGAGAGCTTGACCACAATCGTTCCGCGCTGCGGCTCGATCCTGACAAGCCCTGTCCGCATCAGACTGATGAAGGCTTCGCGGACGGGCTGGCGCGACACTTCATAGCGCTCTGCAATCTCCGCTTCCGACAAGCGCTCCCCCGGCAGAAGCGTCATTTCGAGAATGGCACGGCGCAGCTCGCGCTCCACGTGCTGGGCGGCGCTGCCGGCGAACTTCTGTCTGACTGGGTTCTCCCCGACTTCGACTGACACGTTTGTTCTCCAATGCGGTCGTCGGGGACGACTCAGGGGGGACGAAATTTAATGCTTGTCGTACCATACCAGTGTCCTTTATAGAATGGAAGGTGTGAACCGCTGACCGATCACAAAGATGTCGGCGGACCCAAGGGAGGATCCAAATGACGACACGACGCAATTTTCTATCTCTGGCCGGTGCCGCGCTTGTAACGCCCGCGATTGTGGGCCGCGCGCAGGCGCAGACCGTAACGCTACGCTCGACAGACATTCACCCGGACGGATATCCGACGGTGGAGGCTGTGAAGTTCCTGGGCCAGCTCGTCGAGCAGCGGACAAACGGACGCATTCGCGTCCAGGTTTTCCACTCCGCCCAGCTTGGCACCGAGACCGACACGATCACCCAGACGCGGATCGGCGTGCTCGACATGAACCGCATCAACATGGCGCCGTTCAACAATCTGATTCCGGCGACCAACATCCCCAACCTGCCCTTCATCTTCCGCTCGGTGGCGCACATGCGCGCGGTGATGGACGGCGATATTGGCAGGTCGATCCTCGACTCCTTCGATGCGCATGGCCTCGTGGGATTGTGCTTCTATGACTCCGGAGCCCGCTCGTTCTACACCAACAGGCGCGCGATCCGGACCCCTGCCGACATGGCCGGCCTCAAGATCCGCGTCCAGCAATCGGATCTCTTCGTCGCCCTCGTGCAGGCACTTGGCGCGAACCCGACCCCGATGCCTTTTGGCGAGGTATTCTCAGCCTTGCAGACGGGCGTGGTGGATGGTGCCGAGAACAACTGGCCTTCCTACGAGTCCAGCCGACACTTCGAGGTCTCCCGGTTCTATTCGATGACCGAACATTCAATGGCGCCGGAAGTCCTGGTCATGTCCAAGCGTTCGTGGGACCGGATGGCCGCGCCGGACCGCGAGATCTTCAGGGCAGCCGCGCGCGAGTCGATCGGCCATATGCGCCGTCTCTGGGACGCACGTGAGGAAAGCGCGCGCAGGAACGTCGAGGCCCGTGGCGCACAGGTCAACACGGTCGAGAAGCAGCCTTTCATCGATGCGATGCGGCCGGTCTATCAGCGCTTCGCCAACACGCCCGAGCTTCAGGCTCTTGTGAACCGCATCCAGGCGGTCAGCGCCTGAGAGCGCAGAGCTGCGCTCTCACTGGTTTCCTCTCCCCTCGTGGGAGAGGAAACCGCGTCGCCGATCCGGTTCCTTGATCCGCCAAGCCAAGCGGCTTGAGCCCTGTAGAAATGGCACTCATGCTCGATATCTATTCATCTTTCCTCAAGCGCCTTTCGGTGATCACCCTCTGGCTCGCCGGGGCAGGTCTGGTCGCGATGACGGTGCTGGTGGCCTGGCAAGTCTTTGGCCGCTACGTTCTCAACGCGACCCCGACCTGGACAGAGCCCTCGGTGCTGCTGCTGATGAGCTGGTTTATCCTGCTCGGCTCGGCAGTCGGTGTGCGCGACGGCGAGCATATGGGCTTCGAGATCGGGCTGCATTACGCCCCAGCCCCGCTGCGCTTCCTGATGCTTCTGGTCACGCAGCTGGTCATACTCGGCTTCGGGCTCGCCATGTTCTGGTTTGGCTGGGAGCTTGCGAAGACCACCTGGGCGGCGGCGACGCCCATGATCGGCATCAGCCAGGGCTGGGACTACGTGCCCATGGCAGGCGCCGGCATTCTCGTCGCACTCTTCGGAATCGAGAAGCTTTGGCGACTGTTTACAGGGCAGCCGCTGGTCACGGTCGTCGCGCCCTCCCATGGAGGGGCCTGAGCCATGGAGCTTGCAGTCCTCTTCGGGGTCTTCGTCGCGCTGATGCTGATCGGAACGCCTATTGCGTTCTGCCTCGGTGCGGCTTCGCTCGCCACTATCCTCTACATGGACCTGCCGCCCGCGGTGGTCTTCCAGCAGATCAATACCGGGATGAACGCCTACGCCATGATGGCGATCCCGTTTTTCATCTACGCCGGCGACCTGATGATCCGGGGCGGGATCGCCGAGCGGCTGATCGCCTTCGCTTCAACCCTGGTGGGCCATCTGCGCGGGGGCTTGGGCCAGGTCAACGTGCTGACCTGCACCTTGTTCGGCGGCATCTCGGGTTCGGCTGTGGCCGACGCTTCTGCGGTTGGCGGCATCATGATCCCGCAGATGGTCAAGCGCGGCTATGCGCCTGACTATGCGGTCAACGTGACGGCAAACGCGGCGATCATCGCGCTGCTGATCCCGCCGTCCCACAACATGATCATCTACTCGCTTTCGGCTGGCGGAAACCTGTCGATCGCTGATCTCTTCACGGCGGGCGTCATCCCCGGGCTGATGCTGGCGGCGTCGCTGATGGTGGCCGCATGGTTGGTGGCGGTAAAGCGCGGCTATCCGGCGGGCATCTTCCCCGGCTGGCGGATGGTGGGCACCGCTTTCGTGGTCGCCTTCCCAGGCATCCTGCTCATCGGGATCATCTTTGGCGGGGTGCGTTCCGGCGTGTTCACCGCAACGGAAAGCTCGTGCGTGGCGGTGGTCTACGCGCTCCTCATCACTGTCTTCGCTTACCGTGCGCTCAACTGGAATGCCTTTGTCGAGGCAACGCTCGGCGCGGTGCGCACCACGGCCATGGTGCTGCTGGTTATCGGCGCCGCCGGTGCCTTCGGCTGGCTGATGGCGCTGCTGCAGGTGCCTGCGCAGACCGTCGCGTTCATGAAGGGCATCACCGACAACCCGATCTTGATGCTGCTGATGATCAACATCACGCTGCTGATCCTCGGCACGTTCATGGACATGGCGCCGATGATCATCATCTGCACGCCGATCTTCCTGCCGGTGGTCATGGCCTTCGGGGTCGATCCGATTCATTTCGGCGTCATACTGATCCTGAACGCTGGCATCGGCCTCAACACGCCGCCGGTCGGCTCGGTGCAGTTCGTGGCCTGCGCCATCGGCAAGATCAGTATCGGCGAGAGCATGAAGACCATCTGGCCCTTCTACGGAGCCTCGGTCGCGGTACTCCTGCTCGTGACCTACGTCCCGGCGTTCTCGCTCTGGCTACCCTCTCTCTTTCATTAGCATTTGTAGGACATTCGCATGACAATCGACATTCGCCAGGCCTGTCACCCCGAACATGCGAAGGGGCACGACACGGCGACGTTGCGCCGCCACTTTCTGATCGAGAGCCTGTTCGTGGAAAAGGCCATCCGGCTGACCTACAGCCACGTCGACCGCATGGTCGTCGGCGGCGTAATGCCGGTGGACGCGCCTTTGACATTGCCGGCGCCAAAGGCGCTCGGGCAGCCCACCTTTCTTGAACGGCGGGAACTGGGGGCCTGCAACGTCGGCGGCCCTGGAACCATCATCGTGGACGGCGTGACCTACGCGGTTGCCGCCTTCGACATGCTCTACATCGGCATGGGCGCGAAGGACGTCTCGTTCGCCAGCGCATCGGCCGCGGAGCCTGCAAAGTTTTACCTGGTGAGCACCCCTGCCCATGCATCGTGCCCGACGCGGCTCGTTCGACAGGCAGACGCCAACGCGCTTGAACTGGGGACTGCAGAGAACGCAAACCTCAGGGTCCTGCGCCAGTACATCATCCCGGGCCGGGTAGAGTCATGCCAGCTTGTCATGGGCCTGACCACGATGCGGCCCGGAGGCGTCTGGAACACGATGCCAGCGCATGTGCATGACCGGCGCTCGGAAGCCTATCTCTACTTCGGCCTGCCCGAAGGCCAACGGGTCTTCCATTTCATGGGCGAACCGCAGGAGACCCGACATCTGGTGGTGGCGAACGAGCAGGCGATCCTCTCGCCGGGCTGGTCGATCCACTCGGGCTGCGGAACCACACAATATTCGTTCATCTGGGCCATGGGCGGCGACAATCAGGACTTCACTGACATGGACATGATCCCGATCGGTGAGCTCAAATGAGCGGGCCCTTTTCCCTCGCCGGGCGCACGGCGCTCGTCACAGGCGCCAATACGGGGCTCGGACAGGCGGTCGCGGTCGCGCTCGGGCAGGCCGGAGCGGCTGTCATCTGCGCCGGGCGCTCTTCCATGGATGACACGCTTCGAAAGCTGGAGCGGGTGGGCGCTAAAGGCACAGCGGTGGCGGCGGATCTGTCCGCTCCAGGCTCGACGGCGAAGCTGATGGACGAGGCGCTGGGCTGGAACGGCCGCGTCGACATCCTCGTCAACAATGCTGGAATCATCCGCCGCGCGGATGCGCTCGACTTCACCGAGCAGGACTGGGACGACGTGCTCGACGTCAACCTGAAGTCCGCCTTCTTCCTGTCCCAGGCCGCAGCGCGCGCCATGATCGGTGCGGGGCGCGGCGGCAGGATCATCAATGTCGCCTCGATGCTGTCGTTTCAGGGCGGCATAAGGGTCGCGTCCTACACGGCCTCGAAGTCCGGCCTCGCCGGCCTCACCAAGCTGCTCGCGTGTGAGTGGGCGGCGCGGGGCATCAACGTCAACGCTGTAGCTCCCGGCTATTTCGTGACCAACAACACCGAGGCGATCCGCTCGGACACTCAGCGAGAGCAGCAGATCCTCGCCCGCATTCCAGCCGGGCGTTGGGGCGAACCGGAGGATCTCGGCGGGGCCGTGGTCTTCCTTGCGTCCGATGCGGCCCGTTACGTGCACGGAGCCATCCTGCCTGTCGATGGCGGCTGGCTCGCCAGATGAGGTTCATTCCATGACGGATTTCAATGTCTTTACAGCCGACGACGACACGAAATGGACGCATGCCGGCCATGGCGTCAGCCGCAAGATCGTGGCGCACAGCCCCGAACTGATGATGGTCCGCTTCCGCTTCGAGGCCGGCGGTCTCGGCATGCCGCACAGCCATCCGCATGTGCAGACCTCCCTCGTCATGTCAGGACGGTTCGTCCTGACCATCGGCGGTGAGACCCGAGAGCTCGGCCCCGGCGACAGCTACATGGTGCCGTCCGGCGTGGTTCATTCCGCCCGCGCGCTCGAGGCCGGTGAACTGGTGGACGCCTTTTCGCCGATGCGATCGGATTTTCTGTAGCAAATCGTTGAACCGACCCAAACCCGGGCTGTCGCCGGGACGGACAGGGCCCAATCA
>JAIYEB010000193.1 GCA_027487195.1 Hyphomicrobiales bacterium
ATCCTGACCCCGGTCGTTGCCTGCGGAATCGGCACGGATGCACGCGCAGCCGTTGCTGCGATCCAGGCCGGCGCGAAGGAATACATCCCGCTGCCGCCGGACGCCGAGATGATTGGCGCGGTGCTCGCTGCGGTGTCGCGTGAGCGCCATGATCTTGTCGCCCGCGACGAGGTCATGCTCCGCGTGCTGAAGATGGCCGAGCAGGTTGCGCCCTCCGAGGCCTCGGTCCTGATCACGGGCGAGAGCGGCACCGGCAAGGAAGTCATGGCGCGGTTCCTGCACCGGCGTTCGCACCGGCGCGACAAGGTGTTCATTGCGGTCAATTGCGCAGCCGTTCCCGAGGCCTTGCTCGAGTCCGAGCTGTTCGGGCACGAGAAGGGCGCCTTCACCGGCGCGCTTGCGCGCAGGGTTGGCAAGTTCGAGGAAGCCAACGGCGGCACGCTTCTGCTCGATGAAATCTCGGAAATGGATGTGCGCCTGCAGGCCAAGCTGCTGCGCGCGCTGCAGGAGCGCGTCATCGACAGGGTTGGGGGTTCAAAGCCGGTCCCGGTCGATATCCGCATCATCGCAACATCGAACCGGCATCTTGGCGAAGCGGTCCAGGCGGGCACATTCCGCGAGGATCTCCTGTACCGTTTGAACGTCGTCAACCTGAAGATGCCGGCGTTGCGTGAGCGCCCGCTCGACATCCTGGCGCTCGCAGACCACTTCATCGCCAAGTACTCGGAACAAAACGGCGTACCAAAGCGCGCCCTGTCCAAGGACGCCCAGAGCGCGCTCCTGGCGGCGCGCTGGCAGGGCAATGTCCGCGAACTTGAAAACACCATGCACCGCTCGGTGCTGCTGGCGAACGGTCCCGAAATTGGCCCGGAGGCGATCATTTCGCCGGATGGGGAAACGCTTGGCGCACGCCGCCCGGTAGCCACCGGCATCGCCGCACAGGCCGCGATGACGGCCGAGGCCGTGACGCGGGCGCTGGTGGGCCGCACCATTGCCGACGTCGAGCGCGACCTCATTCTGGACACGCTCGACCATTGCCTTGGCAACCGCACGCACGCGGCCAATATCCTTGGCATCTCGATCCGCACGCTGCGCAACAAGCTCAACGAGTATGACGCAGCGGGCGTTGATGTGCCCGAGCCGGGCACGGCGCGGCTGAAGGTGGCCTAGCTGAGGGGGATAGGCACAGACCGTTTCGTTTTGGGTTCGCGCTCTCGGCAAAGACCCAACACGCCATCTTCAAAGCGGGCGCAACTTAGGCTATGAGCGTCGGTGCGGCGCGCATGCAAAGTGGCGCCGTATCAAGGGACTGTCGGCCGCCCCACAAAGGGCGGGTTCAACCGCGAGGCGGCGCACCGCCCGGCCGTGTCTCCAACATGGGGAAAGGACTGCGCCATGAGCGCCTCGCTCGATTCATTCAAGTGCCGCAAGACCATGAAGGTGGGAGCCAAGAGCTACACCTATTATTCGCTGCCGGAGGCAGAGAAGAACGGGCTTGAAGGCATCTCGCGCCTGCCCTTCTCCATGAAGGTGCTCCTTGAGAACATGCTGCGCTTTGAAGATGGCCGCTCGGTCACCAAGGCAGACATCATGGCCATGAAGGAGTGGCTGGTGAATGTCGGCAAGGTCGACAAGGAAATCGGGTTTCGGCCAGCGCGCGTTCTCATGCAGGATTTCACCGGCGTTCCCGCCGTGGTCGATCTTGCCGCCATGCGCGATGGCATGAAGACGCTGGGCGGCGATCCGCAGAAGATCAACCCGCTGGTTCCGGTCGATCTCGTCATCGACCATTCGGTCGTTGTCGACTTCTTCGGCTCGGCGAAATCCATGACGCAGAACGTCGATCGCGAGTATGAGCAGAACGGCGAGCGCTACGACTTCCTGAAATGGGGCCAGACCGCGTTCGAGAATTTCCGCGTGGTCCCGCCGGGCACCGGCATCTGCCACCAGGTCAATCTGGAATACCTTGCCCAGACCGTCTGGACCCGCAAGGAAAAGACCAAGGTCGGCACCAAGACCGTAACGGTTGAGGTCGCCTATCCCGACACGCTGGTCGGCACAGACAGCCACACCACAATGGTGAATGGCCTTGGCGTTCTGGGCTGGGGCGTTGGCGGCATCGAGGCGGAAGCCGCAATGCTCGGCCAGCCGCAGTCCATGCTGATCCCCGAGGTGATCGGCTTCAAGCTCGTGGGCAAGATGAAGGAAGGCATTACGGCAACCGACCTTGTCCTGACCGTGACCCAGATGCTGCGCAAGAAGGGCGTCGTCGGCAAGTTTGTCGAGTTCTTCGGGCCCGGCCTTTCAAACCTGACGCTGGCTGACCGCGCGACAATCGCCAACATGGCACCGGAGTATGGCGCGACCTGCGGCTTCTTCCCGGTCGATGACAAGACCATGGACTATTTGACCTTCTCCGGCCGCACGCCTTCGCGCATTGCGCTGGTCGAGGCCTATGCCAAGAAGCAAGGATTGTGGCGCACGCGCTCAACGCCTGATCCGGTGTTCACCGACACGCTGGAACTCGATATCTCGACGGTTGTTCCCTCGCTCGCCGGGCCCAAGCGCCCCGAGGGCCGGGTTGCGCTGTCGGATACGGCGGCGGGTTTCCGCACGGCGATGGATGGCGAGTACAAGAAGATCGCAGACATTGCCAAGCGCGCGAAGGTCGAAGGCAAGAACTTCGACATCGGGCATGGCGACGTGGTGATTGCCGCGATCACGTCCTGCACGAACACATCAAACCCGTCGGTCTTGATCGGCGCCGGCCTTCTCGCGCGCAACGCTGCGGCGCGTGGGCTGAAGTCCAAGCCCTGGGTCAAGACATCGCTGGCGCCGGGCTCGCAGGTTGTCGCGGAATACCTCGACGCATCCGGCCTGCAGAAGGATCTCGACAAGCTCGGCTTCTATCTCGTTGGCTTCGGCTGCACGACCTGCATCGGCAATTCCGGGCCGCTGCCGGCCGAAATCTCCAAGGCCATCAACGACAACGGCATCGTTGCCGCTGCTGTGCTGTCCGGCAACCGCAACTTTGAAGGTCGCGTCTCGCCGGATGTGCAGGCAAACTACCTCGCCTCGCCGCCTCTCGTTGTGGCCTACGCGCTCGCAGGTTCGGTCCAGATGGATCTGACCAAGGAGCCGCTCGGCATCGGCAAGGATGGAAAGCCGGTTTTCCTGAAGGATATCTGGCCGTCCAACGCCGAGATCCA
>JAIYEB010000436.1 GCA_027487195.1 Hyphomicrobiales bacterium
AACAACCGTCTGAAGCGCCTGATCGAATTGCGCGCTCCCGACATCATCATCCGCAACGAGAAGCGCATGCTTCAGGAGTCGGTTGATGCGTTGTTTGACAATGGTCGCCGTGGCCGCGTCATCACGGGTGCCAACAAGCGTCCGCTGAAGTCCCTGTCCGACATGCTCAAGGGCAAGCAGGGCCGGTTCCGTCAGAACCTCCTCGGCAAGCGCGTCGATTATTCCGGCCGTTCGGTCATCGTGGTCGGTCCCGAACTGAAGCTTCATCAGTGCGGCCTGCCAAAGAAGATGGCGCTCGAGCTGTTCAAGCCGTTCATCTACTCGCGCCTCGACGCCAAGGGCCTTTCGGCCACGGTGAAGCAGGCCAAGAAGATGGTCGAAAAGGAAAAGCCGGAGGTCTGGGATATCCTCGATGAGGTGATCCGCGAGCACCCCGTGCTCTTGAACCGGGCACCGACGCTCCACCGCCTCGGTATCCAGGCGTTCGAGCCGACACTGATCGAAGGCAAGGCGATCCAGCTTCACCCGCTGGTGTGCTCGGCGTTCAACGCCGACTTCGACGGCGATCAGATGGCCGTGCACGTTCCGCTGTCGCTCGAAGCGCAGCTGGAAGCGCGCGTGCTGATGATGTCGACCAACAACATCCTGCATCCTGCAAACGGCGCGCCGATCATCGTGCCCTCACAGGATATCGTGCTTGGTCTGTACTACCTCTCGATCCTTGCTGAGGGCGAGCCGGGCGCCGGCAAGGCCTTTGGTGACATGGGCGAGCTCGAGCACGCTCTGGCCCAGAAGATCGTCACGCTGCACTCGAAGATCCGCTGGCGGTGGACGGGCATTGGCTCCGACGGCAAGGAAATGACCAAGGTCTATGAAACGACCCCTGGTCGCGTCATGCTCTCGAACATTCTGCCCAAGCATCAGAAGGTGCCTTTCGAGGTTGCCAACAAGCTGATGACCAAGCGTGAAATCTCCAACATGATCGACAGCGTCTATCGTGGCTGCGGTCAGAAAGAGGCCGTGATCTTCTGCGATCGCGTCATGCAGCTCGGGTTCCAGAATGCGTTCCGTGCCGGCATTTCGTTCGGCAAGGATGACATCGTCATTCCGAAGACGAAGGCCAAGATCGTCGACGACACGCGTACGCTCGTGAAGGATTACGAGCAGCAGTACCTCGACGGCCTGATCACGCAGGGCGAAAAGTACAACAAGGTGGTCGATGCCTGGGCCAAGTGCTCGGACAAGGTCGCTGGCGAAATGATGGCGGATATCTCGGCAGTCCATAAGGACAGCACGGGCCGCCAGAAGCCGATGAACTCGATCTACATGATGGCCCACTCATCTGCCCGCGGCTCGCCCGCCCAGATGCGTCAGCTCGGCGGCATGCGCGGACTTATGGCCAAGCCGTCAGGCGAGATCATCGAAACGCCGATCCTGTCGAACTTCAAGGAAGGCCTGACCGTTCTTGAGTACTTCAACTCGACCCACGGCGCCCGCAAGGGCCTTGCGGATACCGCGTTGAAGACCGCGAACTCCGGTTACCTGACCCGTCGATTGGTCGACGTGGCACAGGATTCGATCATCCTTGAGGTCGATTGCGGCACAACACGCGGCATCGGCACGACAGCGATTGTCGACGCCGGCCAGGTCATTGCCTCGCTCGGCAGCCGCATCCTCGGTCGTTCGGCCGCAGAAAACGTCACGGATCCCTCCACCGGTGAGCTGATCGTCAAGATTGGCGCAACGATTGAGGAGCGCGATGTCGAAGCGATCAACAAGGCTGGCATCCAGCAGGTGAAGATCCGCTCGGTGCTGACGTGCGAAACCAAGATCGGCGTTTGCGCGACATGTTACGGGCGCGATCTTGCCCGCGGCACGCCTGTCAACATCGGTGAGGCTGTCGGCGTGATTGCCGCGCAGTCCATCGGAGAGCCTGGCACGCAGTTGACCATGCGTACGTTCCACATCGGTGGCGCGGCGCAGGTGAACGAGCAGTCCGTGATCGAGAGCGCGTTTGAGGGCAAGATCTTGCTCCGCAACCGCAACATCGCGAAGGACAGCGAAGGCAACTCGATCGTCATGGGCCGCAACGTCGCCATGATCGTTCTCGACGCCGATGGCAGCGAGCGCGCCGTGCACAAGCTGCTGTATGGCACGAAGATCAAGGTCGATGATGGAATGGTCGTGAAGCGTGGCCAGCGCCTCGCGGAATGGGACCCCTTCACGCGTCCGATCCTGACCGAAGTGGCCGGCACCGTTGACTCCGAAGCGCTCGTTGAAGGTCTTTCCGTCATCGAGACGACCGACGAAGCGACGGGCTTCACGAAGCGCATCGTGCTTGACGTTCGTGCAAGCCCGCGTGCTGCAGACCTGAAGCCTGCCCTGGTCATCAAGGATGCCAACGGCAAGATCCTGAAGCTTGCTCGCGGTGGCGATGCCCGCTACCCGCTGCCGGCGGAAGCGATCATCTCGGTCGAGCCAGGCCGTCAGGTTTCGCCTGGCGACGTGCTGGCCCGTATCTCGACGGAAGGCGCCAAGACACGCGACATCACGGGCGGTCTGCCGCGCGTGGCGGAGCTGTTTGAAGCACGCCGTCCAAAGGATGCCGCTATCATTGCCGAAACCGATGGCACCATTGCCTTTGGCAAGGATTACAAGAACAAGCGCCGCATCACGATCATGCCGGACGATGCGTCGATCGACCCGATCGAGTACCTGATCCCCAAGGGCAAGCACATCCATCTCCAGGATGGCGACCGCGTGGAGAAGGGCGACTTCATCGTCGACGGCAACCCCGCGCCGCATGACATTCTGGCGATCAAGGGCGTTGAGGCTCTCGCAGCCTTTCTCGTCAACGAGATCCAGGAAGTCTACCGGTTGCAGGGCGTGCAGATCAACGACAAGCACATCGAGGTGATCGTTCGCCAGATGCTGCAGAAGATCGAGGTCACCGACAGCGGCGACACTGACATGCTCTCGGGCGAGCCAGTGGAGAAGCTGGAGTTCGACGCCGAGAACATCAAGGCCATCGCGGAGGGGCGTCGCCCAGCCACGGGTGTGCCTGTGCTGCTCGGCATCACCAAGGCCTCGCTGCAGACGCGTTCGTTCATCTCGGCTGCCTCGTTCCAGGAAACAACCCGCGTCCTCACTGACGCTGCCGTCAATGGCAAGGTTGATAACCTTGAAGGGCTCAAGGAGAACGTCATTGTCGGCCGTCTCATCCCGGCAGGCACTGGCGCCATGATTGCGCGTCTCAAGGTCATTGCGACCGATCGCGACGATCTGATCCTGGAAGAGCGCCGCCGTCAGGCCGGCGAACTTGCAGGCGCAGCCCCTGCCATGCAGCCGGCTGGCGTTCCAGCCGAGTAACATCGGCTGGCTCCAAGGAATCATACGGCAAGGCCGCCTTCGGGCGGCCTTTTCGTTTGGTGCTGAGGCGAGACGCGCCGGTGTAATCTGTCGCTGCCAGCGCCAGGACGCAATGAAACACCGCTTTTGCCCCTGGTTCTAACACGATACGTGCGTTGGAAGTTTTTCTCGCAACCACGTTGACGCCATGGAGGAAACGGACTAGACACCGCTCACGTTTTTGGTGAGCTGTCGAACACGGTGATTTGGACGCCTAGTCCGGATCGAGGTTTTCGAAACGTCACCGAGACTGCAAGGTCCTCATCCACGGGGCATGATCTGCAGGGAAACCTGCCGGTCCTCTGTTGTCGCGGTGCTGGGTTTCCCTCAAGGGAGGCCACGGCGCTGTTTCTGTCGTTTGCTCGGCAGGCATACAGTGGCAATGCTCCCCCAGTCGAACCCGAAGGTCAGGTCTCAGGCTCATGCCGACGATCGCACAGCTCATCCGCAAGCCCCGCTCGCCGCTCAAGCGGCGTAACAAGGCTCCCGCGCTCGAAAAGTCCCCGCAAAAGCGCGGGACCTGCACGCGCGTTTATACAACGACCCCGAAGAAGCCGAACTCGGCGCTCCGTAAGGTTGCCAAGGTCCGTTTGGTCAATGGCTTTGAAGTCATCGGCTACATTCCGGGCGAAGGCCACAACCTTCAGGAGCACTCCGTGGTCATGATCCGCGGCGGTCGCGTCAAGGATCTTCCCGGCGTTCGCTATCACATCCTGCGTGGCGTCCTTGACACACAAGGCGTCAAGGATCGTCGCCAGCGCCGTTCGAAGTACGGCGCGAAGCGTCCGAAGTGACGGGAGAGTAACAGATGTCGCGTCGCCATAGCGCAGAGAAGCGTGAAGTTCTGCCGGATCCCAAGTTTGGTGATCTGGTTGTGACGAAGTTCATGAATTCGATCATGTATGAAGGCAAGAAGTCGGTCGCAGAAACGATCGTCTACGGCGCTTTCGAAGTGATCGAAGGCAAGGTGAAGACCGATCCGCTCGAAGTCTTCAAGAACGCACTTGATAATGTGAAGCCAGCCATCGAAGTGCGTTCGCGCCGCGTTGGTGGTGCCACCTATCAGGTTCCGGTCGATGTGCGCCCCGAGCGCCGTCAGGCCCTGGCCATTCGCTGGATCATTACCGCTGCGCGTTCGCGCAACGAGAAGACCATGGTGGAGCGTTTGTCAGCTGAGCTGATCGATGCCTCCAACAACCGCGGCACTGCCGTGAAGAAGCGCGAAGATACGCACCGGATGGCAGAAGCCAACCGCGCCTTCTCGCACTATCGCTGGTAACGGCTAGGGTTCGGAGACAGATCAATGCCTCGTACACACGCTCTGGAAGACTACCGTAACTTCGGGATCATGGCCCACATCGATGCGGGCAAGACCACGACGACGGAGCGCATCCTGTATTATACCGGAAAGTCCCATAAGATCGGCGAAGTCCATGACGGCGCCGCGACGATGGATTGGATGGAGCAGGAGCAGGAGCGTGGCATCACGATCACGTCTGCTGCAACGACCGCGATCTGGAACGACAAGCGCCTGAACATCATCGACACGCCCGGCCACGTTGACTTCACGATTGAAGTCGAGCGTTCGCTGCGTGTTCTTGACGGTGCCGTTTGCGTTCTCGACTCGAACCAGGGCGTTGAGCCCCAGACGGAAACGGTTTGGCGCCAGGGCGACAAGTACCGCGTTCCTCGGATCGTGTTTGCGAACAAGATGGACAAGACAGGTGCGGATTTCTTCCGCTGCCTTGACGACATCCGCGTTCGCCTCGGTGCAAAGCCGATTGCCATCCAGCTGCCGATTGGCTCGGAAGCGAACTTCAAGGGCGTCATTGACCTCATCCGCATGGTTGCGGTTGTTTGGGAAGACGAGGCGCTCGGCGCCAAGTTCCATGATGCCCCGATCCCGGACGACATGCTCGCCCAGGCCAAGGAATATCGCACCGCGATGATTGAAGCGGCTGTCGATCTCGATGATGCGGCGATGGAAGCCTATCTCGAGGGGACAGAGCCGGACATGCCGACGCTTCGTCGCTTGATCCGCAAGGCCGTCGTCCTCGGCGCATTCTACCCGGTTCTTTGCGGATCTGCCTTCAAGAACAAGGGCGTACAGCCGCTTCTTGATGCGGTGGTTGATTTCCTTCCGTCGCCGCTCGATCGCGGCGCCATCAAGGGCACCGATCCGTACACCGACGCCGAACTGGTTCGTAACCCGTCTGACTCGGAGCCGACCTCGGTTCTCGCGTTCAAGATCATGGACGATCCGTTCGTTGGCACGATCACGTTCTGCCGCATCTATTCGGGCAAGCTCGAAAGCGGCATGGGCTTGCTGAATTCGACCAAGGACAAGAAAGAGCGTGTCGGCCGCATGCTTTTGATGCACGCGAACAATCGCGAAGACATCAAGGAAGCGTTTGCTGGCGACATCGTGGCGCTTGCTGGTCTGAAGGAAGTGCGCACCGGCGATACGCTGTGCGACACGGCCAAGCCGGTCATCCTTGAGAAGATGGAATTCCCCGAGCCGGTCATTGAGATCGCCATTGAGCCAAAATCAAAGGCCGATCAGGAAAAGCTTGGCGTCGCCCTCCAGAAGCTCGCTGCTGAGGATCCGTCCTTCCGCGTGTCGACCGATCAGGAAAGCGGCCAGACCATCCTCAAGGGGATGGGCGAGCTTCACCTCGACATCAAGGTCGACATCCTGAAGCGGACCTACAAGGTCGAAGCCAACATTGGCGCGCCGCAGGTTGCCTATCGTGAGACGGTGACCCGCAAGGCCGAGATTGATTACACCCACAAGAAGCAGTCGGGTGGTTCGGGTCAGTTTGCCCGTATCAAGATCATCGTCGAGCCCAATGAAGTCGGCAAGGGTTTCACCTTTGAATCGAAGATCGTTGGTGGTGTGGTTCCCAAGGAATTCATCCCCGGCGTTGAAAAGGGTCTTGAGAGCGTTCTGACATCTGGCGTGATCGCGGGCTTCCCCGTGGTTGACGTCAAGGTCTCGCTCGTTGACGGCGCGTACCATGAGGTCGACTCCTCTGCGATCGCGTTCGAAATCGCTGCCCGCCAGGGCTTCCGTGAGGGCCTCCAGAAGGGTGCGTCGAAGCTCCTTGAGCCCATCATGAAGGTCGAGTGCGTTTCACCGGAAGACTATGTCGGCTCGGTGATCGGCGATCTCAATTCGCGTCGTGGCCAGATTCAGGGCCAGGAAATGCGCGGCAATGCGACGGTCATCAATGCGATGGTCCCGCTGGCCAACATGTTCGGTTACGTCAACAACCTGCGATCCATGTCGCAGGGACGTGCCACCTTCACCATGCAGTTTGATCACTACGAGCAGGTTCCGCAGAACGTCGCGGAGCAGGTTCAGGCCAAGTACGCCTGAACCACCTGACACAGACACAGAGAAAGCCGGAGAGCACCGATGGCCAAGGCGAAATTCGAGCGGAACAAGCCGCACTGCAACATTGGAACGATTGGTCACGTTGACCATGGCAAGACGTCGTTGACGGCTGCGATCACGAAGGTGCTTGCGGAGTCCGGCGGCGCAACGTTCACGGCGTACGATCAGATTGACAAGGCGCCGGAAGAAAAGGCCCGTGGCATCACGATCTCGACCGCTCACGTTGAGTACGAGACCAAGAACCGCCACTACGCCCACGTCGATTGCCCTGGCCACGCCGATTATGTGAAGAACATGATCACGGGTGCAGCGCAGATGGACGGCGCGATCCTGGTTGTGTCGGCCGCTGACGGCCCGATGCCGCAGACCCGCGAGCACATCCTGCTGGCCCGCCAGGTCGGCGTTCCGGCGCTCGTCGTGTTCATGAACAAGGTGGACCTTGTTGATGACGCCGAGCTCATCGATCTCGTTGAGATGGAAGTGCGCGAGCTCCTGTCGAAGTACGATTTTCCTGGCGACGACATTCCGATCGTCAAGGGCTCTGCCAAGGCAGCGCTTGATGGCGCGAACCCGGCGATTGGCCGCGATGCGGTCCTGAAGCTGATGGAAGAAGTTGATCGCTACATTCCCCAGCCGGAGCGTCCGAAGGATCTGCCGTTCCTGATGCCGATCGAAGACGTGTTCTCGATCTCGGGTCGCGGCACGGTTGTGACCGGTCGTGTCGAGCGCGGCATCGTCAAGGTTGGCGAGGAAGTTGAAATCGTTGGCCTGAAGGCGACGACGAAGACGACGGTGACGGGCGTTGAAATGTTCCGCAAGCTGCTTGATTCGGGTGAGGCTGGCGACAACATCGGCGCGCTGATCCGTGGCGTTGAGCGCGAGGCGGTTGAGCGCGGCCAGGTGCTGTGCAAGCCCGGCTCTGTGAAGCCGCACACGAAGTTCAAGGCGGAAGCCTACATCCTGACGAAGGAAGAGGGTGGCCGTCACACGCCATTCTTCACGAACTATCGCCCGCAGTTCTACTTCCGCACGACGGACGTGACCGGGATCGTGACGTTGCCTGAGGGCACCGAAATGGTGATGCCCGGCGACAACGTGGCGATGGTTGTGGCGCTGATTGCGCCGATCGCGATGGAAGAGAAGCTGCGGTTTGCGATCCGCGAAGGTGGCCGCACCGTCGGCGCCGGCGTCGTCGCAAGCATCATCGAGTAA